>NZ_DAQR01000062.1:5728-14428 GCF_002502935.1 Methanoculleus sp. UBA413 | reverse complement strand
ACTCTGCCGCCCAGCAACCGAACTTCGCGGCTTCGTGCCCTTCGCGTGAGATGGTATTGCAAGGACAATATTGGATGAAATGCTCCACTAGTGGAGCATTCCAGCTAAGACTTCACCTACAACGTCAGCCGCCCGCGCCTCGGTGCAGCAGGGGGCCGGGACCGCTCTCACCCCCGCCGCCTCCGGAACTCTCTGAAGTCCTCGAGGCTCTGCCGGCCTTCCGGACTCTCCCTGAGGAACTCAAGGAAGAGCCTGAGGTGCTCCAGCGTCTCCGAGCTCACGTGATGCTCAAACTGGCAGGCGTCGGCCTCAGCGGTCCCGGCATCGACGCCGAGGAGTCCGAGCAGGTCCGCAAACGTCCTGTGCCGCTGCCGGAGGTCCCTGGCCATCTCCTGGCCGGCCCGGGTCAGCGTCGCACCCGCGTACGGCTCATAGATAATGAGCCCCTTCTCCTCCAGTTTCCTGAGCATCTCAGTGACCGAAGGTGGTTTTACGTCGATCGCCTCCGCGATCATACCGGTCTGGGCACGTCCCTGCTCCCTCTCAAGCAGGCATATGATCTCGATGTACTCTTCTTTTGTCTTCCTGCGCATCTCTCTTCTCTCCTAAAACCCGATCAGCACCACCCGGAGCGCACCCCCGACGAGGAGCGCCGTCGTCACCATGACGCCTGCGGCGGCGAGCATCCCCCGCACCCCGAGCTCCTTGAGGAGGACCACGAACGTCGCCACGCAGGGGAAGTATACCGAGAGCATCGTCACCGCGATGACGAGTTGCTCAGGTGTCATCCCAAGCGGCACCAGCATCCCCACCGCCAGGTCTTTCCTGAGGAACCCTACCAGGAGGGCGGCGGTGGCCTCGGCAGGGAGCCCGAGCCAGACCTCCATCAACGGGGCGAAGACGGTCGCCAGCCAGTCAAGGAACCCGACCGCGTAGAGCAGGTTCACGAGCAGGATACCGAGGAAGAGATAGGGTATCGCCTCGCCGATGAACCCCCGCACCCGCATCCAGGTCTTCGTGGCGGTGGCCCGGAGGTCAGGCATCCGGTAGGGCGGGATCTCGAGGAATATCTCGGGGCACTCCCCGGGCACCACCCGGTTCAGGATCAGCCCCACCGAGACGTAGACAAGCGCGAGGGTTGCAAAGACCAGCGCAATGTAGCGCATCCCAAACGGCCCGAGCACCCCAAAGACCATCGCGATCTGGGCCATGCACGGGACCGCAAGCGACATGAGGGTGGCGGCGATGAACCGCTGCTTCTTCGTCTCGAGCACCCGGGTGGCGAGCGCCCCCGGCACGTTGCACCCAAACCCGAGGAAGACCGGGACGATCCCGTAGCCGTGCATCCCGAGCCGGTGGAAGAAGGTGTCGGCCAGCGTCGCAAGCCTCGGGAGGTAGCCGGTATCCTCGAGGATCGAGAGGACAAGGTAGAAGGCCACGATGTAGGGGAGGATCATCGCAAACGGGACGAAGAGCCCTGTCGTGAGGAGGCCCATCGACTGGACGTAGTCGATCTCGCCGTCGAAGAGGTGCCCGATCAGGATCTCGTGCAGGATCCCCGGCCCAAGAAGATCGCTGATCCTCATGGCAACCGGGGTGTAGAGGTCGAAGAGCGGTTCAAAGATGAACGATATGAGCCCTTCGCCGATCACCCTGACCGCCATGAACGCGACGGCGATGACCGCAAGTGCAATGAAAACGCCGCTCGCCGGCCTGATGCTCGCCTCAGCGATCCGGTCGCGGAGGGTGTGGTGGCGGTGAGCGATCGTCTGCACTGCGCCCGTGATCCGGCCGACCGCCGCCCACCGTTCCTCCTCGCTCATGGGCCGGACCGTCGCCGAGGGGCGGGCTTCGCCGAGCCGGTCCACGAGTTCCCGTATCCCCTGCCCGGAGAGACCCACGGTCGGGACGACCGGCACGCCGAGGAGGCGCTCGAGGCCGGCGACATTGATCGTGATTCCCTGGTGGCCTGCCTCGTCCCAGAGGTTGAGCGCGACGGCAGCCGGGATCCCGCGCTCCAGGATCTCGAGGGTCAGGTAGAGGTTCCTCTCAAGGTTCGTCGCGTCGACGACGTTGATGACGACATCCGCCTGCGCGAGGATCCCGGCGGCGACCTCTTCTGCCGGGTTTGTGGGGGTGAGGGAGTAGGTGCCGGGTGCGTCGATCACCTCGGCCGGCGTATCCGGAAGGCGCATCGCCCCGCGGGAGACGTCGACGGTGGTCCCGGGGTAGTTTGAGGTGATGACCCGGGTGCCGGTCAGACGGGAGAAGATCCCGCTCTTTCCGACGTTCGGGTTGCCCATCAGGACGACGGTCTTCATGTGGTCACATCCACGATGACCCGTTCAGCCATTCCCCGACCGAGCGTCACTTCCCGGCCGTCGACCTCGACCACCACCGGGCCACCGAGGGGGTGCCTGGCGACGACGACAAGGGTCTTGCCCTCCCTGATACCGATGGTCCGAAGTTTTCGCATAAAGCCGGGGGTTCCGGCAAACCGGGCGACGGTCCCCTGCACGCCCGGTTCCAGGTCAAGCAGCGTCTCTTCCATGATGATCATTTTTAGGTATACCTAAACGTGAGTGCGGGAAGCGCATAAACCTTGCTCCGCTCACGGAACCCTGCCGGAGGCGTAGGTTTATGCCGGTGGTCCGCGTAATTCGAGAAGAGATGACTGCCGTGATTGCCGTTGACCTCGGCGGGACCAACCTCCGCGCCGCTCTGGTTGACTCAGACGCAACCATCCTGGTCCATACCGCCACCAGCACCCCGGCCACCGGGCCTTCCGGGCGGGTGATCACCGCCGCGATCATAGCCAGGATCGAGGCGCTCCTCGAGACCGCGGAGGGAAGAGAGGTCGCGGCCATCGGCGTCGCATCGGCAGGGCCACTCGACCTCGGCCGTGGGTGGGTCACGAACTCCCCGAACATCGCGTTTCCAGTCGTGGAGATCACCGGCCCGCTCCGCGAGCGTTTCGGGCTCCCGGTCGCCCTGATCAACGACGCCCGGGCCGGCATCCTCGGCGAGTGCTGGGCTGGCGCTGCCCGCGGCTCAGAGGACGCCGTCTACGTCACCCTCTCCACCGGCATCGGCGGCGGCGTGGTGGCAAACGGCCACCTCCTGCTCGGGATGAACGGGAACGCCGGCGAGATCGGGCATATCCTCGTCGATACCCGCTACAACCTCACCTGCGGGTGCGGCTACCGGGGTCATTGGGAAGGCTACGCCTCGGCGAAGTACGTCCCCCGGTTCTTTGCGGCGTGGCGGGAGGAGGTCGATGTCCGCCGGGTAGCCTTCGACGCAACCTCCACCCGCGCGATATTTGAGGCGGCCCGGGCCGAGGACCCGGTCGCCCTCGCGTTCATGGATGCGCTCGGGCAGGTGAACGCCCGCGGGATATCGACCATCATCGTCGCCTACAATCCAGAGGTGATCGTGCTCGACGGACCGCTCGCCCGCTACTACGGGGAGATCGTGATCGGGCACGCAGAGCCCTATATCGACCGCTTCCTCACCCTCCCCCGGATCGTCGTCTCAGACCTCGCAGGAAGGGCGCCGCTCCTGGGTGCGGCTGCCTACGCGCTGAAGATGACAGGAGCAGGAGCAGGACCATGATCGAGATCTACCCGAACCTCTATATCGGAACACAGGAGGACTACGAACTCGCGGTAGAGGCCCACGAGACCTGGTGCGTGGTGCATGCCTGCCAGAGCCCCTACCACTGCCTGGCAGTCACCTACTCGCCCGTCGGCACGGTCCCGGAGGACCACCCGGAACGCTATGTCGCCCGGCGGGGGAACCGGTTGATGCTCAACCTGGTTGATTCACGAGACCCCGCCGACGTCCCGAAGGAGGCGATAGATGCGGCCCTGACGTTCATCCACCGGTGCCTCGGGAAGGGCAGGCCGGTGCTGGTCCACTGCGGGTTTGGCATCTCCCGGTCAGCCGCGATCGGGCTCCTCTACCTCGCGACATACACCGATGTCCTGCCGCCTGGGAACCTTGCCGACGCCGAGGCAGCATACCGCCGGATATACCCGCCCTACAGGCCCAGCCGGGGGATGCGGGGATTCCTGGAGGCTCACTGGGACGATTACGCACGGAAGCGGGTGCCGGCATGACCGCCGAATCCCTCGGGGCCGCGAAGCTCGAGGTCAGGCGATCTCGGTTTTACGCCCACCTCTACCGGGTCGAGGGTCCGGAGGATTTTGCGCAGGTTCTCGCCGGACACCGGAAGACCTACCGGAAGGCCGCCCACCACTGTGCCGCCCTCCGCTGCGGCTCAAAAGAAGAGTTCCGGAACGACGGCGAGGTCGGCAGGCCGGGGAGGGTGCTCATCCAGGTACTCCGGAAGCACGGCCTCGATAGCCACATGCTCGTCGTCTCCCGGATCTTCGGCGGGATCCTCCTCGGCCCCGGGAACGTCGCCCGCGCGTTCCGTGACGCAGGCGAGGGCGCGGTCCGCGAAGCAGGGGCTACCCGGTGACGAGAACCTGCTGCCGGCTTCCTGGAAGAACCGCCGAGACCGGGGCGAACGCGGAGAAGCGGGCTAGGACTGCCCGGATTGCCGCCGCCGGCACCGTGTACCGCTCTCCCGTGCCGAGCGTGATGATGAGGGCCGCTCCGGTGCGGGAGCGCTCCGCACGGCCGACGACGGCGCCGAGAGCCTGGCCCCAGTCCTGGCCGAGCAGCCTGACCCGGGCGGGGTACCGGCCGGCGAGAGTCAGTCTGAGCTCGTCAACCCTGACCCCGAACCGCCGGCCGTCGAGGCGGACCTCGACGATCCGGCAGGGTCTCCCGTCTTCGCCGACTGCGGCGCACCTGCAGCCCTGGATATAGCCGGCTCTTCGTAGCATACCCTGAACTTTTGCGTAACTCCTCTTGAATACGCGCCGTGCGCGGGGTGAAAGTGTAGAGGGGGCAGGGTCTTTCAGTACCCGGGCATCTCCCACGCCTGCCACTTTGTGCGGCCGCGGGAGAGGAGGAGTGCCGCCGGCAGGATGAGGAGAAGACTCCCGAACGCATACAGGGGATCGAGGATCGAGGCGAAGATGATCAGGAGGAGCGCCGGGCTCGTCGCGAGCACGTACCAGAGGAAGACCCCCGCGTGGTAGAGCATGACGTTCGGGTAGAGCCCGGTGAGGTAGACCGTCACCGCGAGGGTGTAGGCAGAGACCGAAAGGAACGCGGCGAGGGCCGGGAGGAATGTTCCCGCCCCGCCGGTGGTCGCCGCCGCGAACACGAGCACCGCAACAGGGAGGAGGGAGAGGAGGCTGTAGCCCTTCAGTTTGCCGTCGATCACCTCTGAGACCTCCACCGGCAGGAAGGTGTAGGAAGAGAAGGAATCAAACTCGGTCAGCCAGTTATAGATGGTCGCCGATATCACCCCGAGGAGGACCGCAAAGACCACCAGCGGGTCGATCCCCGGGATGAACCGGATCAGGACCCGGAGGCAGACCCAGACCAGCCCGACGGGGAGGAGGAACGAGAATACCACCTTCCCGGCACCGCCTTCACTCCGGAGCAGGTCGAGGGCGTCCTTGGCGATGAAGTGCTCACTTCCGAGCGGGTGGAGCCTCTCGGCGAGAGGGTCGAGGCTGTTCCTGAACCTCTTTGCCCGGTCCGGGTAGTCGACCGTGACGAAGAGCACCGATACGGCCGCCGGGACCAGGATGAGGAGGAGCGAGAGCACGAGCGGTTCCGGGCCCGGGTCGAGGAGGAAGGCGTACGGGGGGAGAACGGCGGTGGACGCCCCGAGGCGGAGCGCTGCAAGCGTGAGCACCACGAGCGCCACGACCGTCCCGGCGAGCAGCCTGACGGAGCGTGCGTAGAGGGTCGAGAGGAAGCAGATGACGGAGAGCCCCACGAGAAACGCGAGCGCAAGAGAGACGAACGCGAGGAGGGCACAGCCGGGATCGAGGGAGATAAAGGGCGTTGCCGCGGCAAACCCGACAGCGAAGGGGAGAACGTAGAGCAGGATGTAGTAGAGGGTATCCTTCACGAGGAATGCGGCAAATATGCGCTGCTCAGAAACCGGGAGACTCCGGGAGGCGTAGGCGATGAGGCTTGCCTGCCCGAACCGGCGGTTCATGAACTCCCGCCCCATGAGGCCGAACGACCCCACCATCACGCCCGCGAGCAGGAAGAGGATCTGCGCAAGGAGTGCGATCACGGTGTACGGGAGCGCATCCGAGAAGAGCGGGAGAGCAAGCGACCCGAGGAAGGCAAAGATAGCGATCACCGCCGGAAAGAGCGCGAACCAGCGACCCCCAAAGACCGTCGATTGGATCCGCCACTCCTCCTTCATCATCGCGAGGAAGAGGTCAGGCACCGGCGTCACCCCGCACCAGGTCGAGGAAGAACGACTCCAGGTGCCGGCCTGACCCGGTGAGGTCATCGACCTGACCTGCGTGCAGGAGCCTGCCGTTATGGATGATCCCGATCCGGTCACAGATCTCCTCTGCGATCTCGAGGATGTGGGTGGAAAGGAAGACGGTCCCGCCGTCACGGACGTAACTCCGGAGGAAGTCCTTCACCGTCCGCTGCATGATGGGGTCCAGGTTGATCAGCGGTTCGTCGATGAGGGCGAGCCGGGGCTCGTGGAGGAAGGCCTGGGCGAACATCAGTTTCTGCCTGGTGCCTCGCGAGAGATCCTTGCAGAGGACGTCCCGCTTCTCCCGGAACTCCAGCAGGTCAAACCAGTGGTCGCACCGCTCATCGACCCGGTCGAGGTTCCGGATGCGGGCCACGAAGCGGAGGTACTCCTCGGCGGTAAGGAAACTTGGCGGCGTCTCCTGTTCGGGGATGATCCCGACGAGCTCCCGGACCCGGATGGGATCCTTCACCACATCAAGACCCATCACCCGGGCCGACCCGGACGTCGGCCTGACCTGCCCGGTCAGCATTCTGATCATCGTCGTCTTGCCGGACCCGTTCGGCCCGAGCAGGCCGAAGAGTTCTCCTTTTGCGACACAGAGCGATACCCCGTTCACCGCGGTGACGTCACCGTAGTCCTTCGTGAGGTCGTCCGCCTCGATCATCTGTCGCACTCCAATCACGCTCCTCCGGGCCTTTCGGTGAAAGAGCATCGGTAAGAGGTGCATATAATACCCTTCCATTCTCTCCGGCCCACCTCAGGCAGGATCTCGTGATATTTATCTCCGGGACCTGCGTATCGCGAAGAGCGGCCCGGTTTCTGACTGCGACATCCCCTGCCCGCAGGGCGGTCCCCGCCGCTCCTGCATGACAGAAGCACTTATCACACCTGAAAGGTAATGCCAGTCCATCCCAGGCAGTGGTCACGATGAAGACAGAGATACCCTATGATCGGTTCGCCCACGTCCCGGAGCGGATCTTCGGGCTGGTTGACCTCGCCTACAACCTCTGGTGGAGTTGGCACTCATCGGCG
Source organism: Methanoculleus sp. UBA413 (assembly GCF_002502935.1). Taxonomy (NCBI): domain Archaea; kingdom Methanobacteriati; phylum Methanobacteriota; class Methanomicrobia; order Methanomicrobiales; family Methanomicrobiaceae; genus Methanoculleus; species Methanoculleus sp. UBA413. The sequence continues at coordinate 7,020 of NZ_DAQR01000062.1, read as the reverse complement.
ACGGTGCTCTTCAAACAGCTGAACCGGGCAGAATGGAAACTGAGCCGTCACAACCCGGTCAGGATGCTGCTTGAGACACCGCCACGGTTCTTTGAGCGGGCGGCAAACAACCCGGAGTACCTCCGTCGCTACGACATCATCATGTTCCGGTTCCGGCAGTACATGGAGCCGACGACAAGCTGGTTTGCGCAGCGCTACCCCGGACGGGTGCCGCTGACGATCGCCTACTTCTCCAGCGAGTTCGGGCTGCACCACTCGCTCCCGTTCTATGCAGGGGGGCTCGGCATCCTTGCCGGCGACCACATCAAAGCGGCAGGCGATCTCGGGCTGCCGATGGTCGCCGTCGGGTTCATGTACGCAGAAGGATACCTCCACCAGCACATGGAGGGGAACGGGTGGCAGAAGAACGTCGCTGAGATCCTGGACCGCGACGCCGCGCCGGTTCTCCGGGTGACGGGCGACAACGGCAGGCAACTTGTGGTGCAGGTCCCCCTGATCGACCCACCGATCTATGTCGCGGTCTGGAAGGTGCAGGTCGGGCGTGTCCCGCTCTATCTCCTCGATACCCATATCGACGAGAACCTTCCCGAGAACCGGAGCATCTCCCACCGCCTCTACTTAAAAGAACTTGAATGCCGGCTCAGGCAGGAACTGGTGCTCGGTATCGGCGGGAGGAAGGTCCTCCATACGCTCGGCGTGGACTACTCGGCGATGCACTTAAACGAGGGTCACTCGGCGTTCGCCCTCCTTGAGAGGCTCCGGGAGCGGCTCGTGGCCGGGATGCCGCCTGATGAAGCGCGTGAGCGGATCCGGGGCACATCGGTCTTCACCACCCACACCCCCGTCCCGGCCGCCCACGACGTCTTCCCCGAAGACCTGATGGCAAAGTACTTCCGCAGTTACTGCCCGTCGCTCGGCCTCGACTGGGACGAGTTCATGGCGCTCGGGGAAGACCCGCACAACCCGGGCGCCAGTTTCAACATGACCGCGTTTGCGCTCCGGATGAGCCTCTTCCACAACGCCGTCTCCCAGAGGCACGGCGAGGTCACCCGAGAGATGTGGCAGCCCCTCTGGCCCGACCTCGCCGTCGAGGACGTCCCGATCGATGCCATCACCAACGGCGTCCATGTACCGACCTGGCTGAACCACCGGATTGAGACACTCCTCGACCGGTATATGGACCCGATCTACCCAAACTGGCGCGAGGAGTATGATAACCCGATCGTCTGGGAGGTGGTCGACGAGATCCCGGACGATGAACTCTGGGGCGAACACCAGTGGCTGAAGATGAA
>NZ_DAQR01000062.1:3700-5493 GCF_002502935.1 Methanoculleus sp. UBA413 | reverse complement strand
GCGAACCTGGCTGCCGAGGGGCTGATGCTCGACACCACGGCGCTGACGATCGGATTTGCCCGCAGGTTCGCCGAGTACAAGCGGGCCGACCTCATCTTCGAGGACCTAGACCGGCTCGATAGAATCGTGAACAACCGTTGGAGACCGGTGCAGTTCATCTTCGCAGGGAAAGCGCATCCGGCCGATGAGAAGGGCAAGCGTATCCTCCAGAAGATCTACCAGTACTCCCAGGACCCCAGGTTTGGAGGCCGGATATCTTTCATCGAGGACTACGATGAGCAGCTTGCGCGCTACATGGTCCACGGCGTGGACGTCTGGATGAACACCCCGGTCCCGCTCATGGAGGCGAGCGGCACGAGCGGTATGAAGGCAGGGATGAACGGGGTGCTGAACCTCTCCGTCCTGGACGGCTGGTGGGTCGAGGGCTACAACGGCAGAAACGGCTGGGCATTCGAAGGCCACGCCCCCTACGGGGGGAACAACCGGGCTGATGCAAACACGCTCTATGACCTCATCGAGAACGAGATCGCACCACTCTACTACTCGCGGACGATAGACAACGTCCCGCACAAGTGGGCCAGGATGATGAAGGAGTCGATAAAGAGCATCGCTCCCCAGTACTGCTCCCTCCGGATGCTCAAGGAATACATCACGAACTACTACCCCTCGGTCTGCATGTATGCGGCCGAGCCGGGGAGGACGATGGCCGGTATTCAGGAAGTCTGCCCCACGGAACCAGGTTCCGGCGGTTTCACGGAGAAGTGAAGAGTTACTGGAGCATTTCACTTTATTTTGCGGGTCCTGATGCGGATCGCCAGCCGCTCGCGTGAGGCGATGGTACCCATGAACACGACCTATTCCCCGGGCGATCCCGGGCAGTGGACCGTGGTGGGAATCGTCCTGGGGGGGCGGGGGCAGGGGAGGGGGCTCGCCTCCTCCCCGCACAAGCCGGACCCGGGGGCACGATGCACCAGAGCAGGGGGTCTCCCACTCGCCAGATCGGGGCGGTATCCATGGGAAATGTTAGATGAAATGGTCCACTACGATATAGTATATGACATCCTGTCCGTTAGCGGCCCGGCTCAGAGAGGAAGAGGGCTACCCTGCAGTCTGCGGCGTGAGACGGCGTATCTTTTCATGTGATGGCGATCTGGCGCCCGATGGTCTCCACAGGGCCGCCGTCTACCTGACGCGGTTTGAGCCCGGCAGCGGGGACCCGGAAACATGACGGGAGACCGGATCGCCGGGTGGCGGCGCATCGTCCCGGTAGCGGCGCTCTCGGCCGTGATCGCGGTCATGCTCGGGGCGGCGCTCGCCGTCGGCACGGGGGTGACCCCGGACTCCCCGCCGTTCACGCCGGCCGCCCTGCTCCTCCTCTTTGTGATCGGCGTCATTGCCGGGATTCTCGGTGGTCTGATCGGCGTCGGCGGGTCGACGATCATGCTCCCGATCATGTACTTCTACCTCGGGTTCCCGGAGCCCGTCGCCATCGGGACCGGGCTTTTTGTGGTCATATTTACCTCGCTCTCCGGCGCCTCCGGCCACCTGGTGCGGGGGAACCTGGACCGGCGGGTGGCGGCCTGGATCGCCGCCGGCGGCCTTATAGGGGTTCTCATCGGGTCCTGGCTCTTCTCCTTCCTCGTCGGCCACATCCGCGTGCTCGGCCTCATCCTGGGGCTGGCGTTCCTCGCCCCGTCCATCAGTATGATCCGCGAGGGAGTCAGACCAGAGGCCGGCCCGGAGCCGGAGTGCATCGGGGGCACGCCCCCCGGTCATCTCCTCTTCGGCACCGG
>NZ_DAQR01000062.1:0-3484 GCF_002502935.1 Methanoculleus sp. UBA413 | reverse complement strand
GGGCTGCTCTACCTCTTCGGCGCCCCGGTCTGCGTCACGATGGGGACGTCGCTTGCATCCATGATCCCGATGGCGATCGTGGGCGGCGGGATCAAACTGGTAGAGGGGTACGTCGCCGTCGGGGCAGGGCTGGTCCTCGCGGCCGGGTCGATCGCCGGCGCCCAGGTGGGGGCCGCGACGATCCAGCGGTTCAGGCCGGCGACCCTGAAGTTCATCTTCGGTCTCTACTTCCTCTACGCTGCAGCCCGGTTCATCGCCGAGTTCTTTGGTCTCGGCCTGCCATGACAGGAGGACATACCGGCTTTCAAAACCCCGGAACAAAAAGTCAACGTTTTTTTAACGGCGCGCGACAAACATCTCTGCCAGAGAACCGGTCTCTGGGGGTTCCGGTATGGAGTGGAAGGATATTATCCCTGTTCTCGCGGGCGGGCTCGTGATCCTGGTCGTTGCCCTGGTAGTGAAACCCGCACTCCTGGCTGAGCCGGTGACCGGCCCCGGACCGACAAAACCCGTGTATGTTCCGCCCACGCCGGTGCCGGCGGCGACTCCCTTCCCTGAGGATGGTCCGGCATACACCCGGAACTTCCGCTGGACGGCCATCGACGGCGGCGTCCATACGACAGAGGTCAGGGTTCCGGAGGCACTCTTCTCTAAGCACCGCGAGACTCCACGGTTCGATCTACTTGCCTGGGGGCGGTATGCCCTCGCCGAAGAAGATCGGCCGATCCTCAAGGATCTCGCCTGCCGGATTGCACCCCCCACCGGCAACCCGGAGGCCGAGTACTTCAGGCTGATGAACGTCATCTTCTTCGTCCAGCAGATCCCGTATGCCTACGACAACAACACGGAGTCCTATGCTGAGAGAACCCTCCCCCCGTATGCCCTGCACAGGGGCGCGGAGGCTGAGTACCCCCGGTACCCCACCGAGATGCTCGTCGATGGGCGGGGGGATTGTGAGGACTCGGCAATCCTGATGGCCGGGCTTCTGGATGCCCTCGGCTACGATACGGTGCTGCTCAAGTACCCGGGTCACATGGTCCTTGGCATCCAGATGGACGAGTTTAATCCCTACTACGCGAAGTACACGCCGAAGTACTTCGATTACGGGGGAAAACGCTACTACCACGTGGAAGGAACGGACTTTGCCTGGGTGAACGTCTCGCCCGGCTCCACGGCCCGCCTGGGAAAGCCGCTCCCCATCGGGGATACCGGCAGTACGACCGGGACACCGGAGATCATACCGCTCCGCTACATCCCGGCACCTGCTGAGTACCGCATCCGTCCGGCCCGCCTGCCGGCCGGAGGAGCGTGAGGGTCGTGAACCTGAAGAAACACCTGAAACTACCGAAGATCAACGTCGACCGGAGGGATGCGCTCGTCGCCGTTCTGGCGGCGGCGGCCGTGATATCGATCGCCTTCTGTGGGTGGACGCTCTTCGTCGATTATACCGAAACGAGCCGGGTTGCAGAGTTCAGCCGCCACGTGGCGGCATCGGAGGCCGACCTCTTCCTGCTCTCCGGTGATATCTCCTCACATATGCGGTCCCGCCCGGGCCGCCCGTCGATCGCTGAATGCGATGCCTGGATGCGAGAGTTGGGGGCCCTCGCCGACTACGGCCGGGGGCTCACATCCTACCACCGGCAGATCATCGCTGCTGATGTGGTCCCGGAGGCGTATACCGGGGCGCAGTCCGCCTACACCCGGGCGCTTGATAACCTGAACCGCGCGTTCTCGCTCTGGTCCTCGGCTGCGGGTGCCTATGACACGAAGGCATACTCAGCAGCAAACAACAACCTAGCCGGGGCTGACCGGGCATGGAAGGACTACATCACCGCAATCAGTGACTACGACCGGGAACTCCGGAGAGCAGAAGAGGGCGGGGAGGGTTAGATGAGGTACTTCTCCGGGACCTCGATGGTTATGGTGAGCGACTTGAGAAACTCCGAGCGGATGACGAAGTAGAAGTCGCCGTACCCCTCCCTGATGGTGAACGTCTCCTTCTTCTCCTCGGAGCCATCCTCGACGCTGAGGATGTCACCCCGAGAGTACCGGATCGTCTTGATGACCCGGTTCGGGTCATCCGGGTCCAGGACTTCCATCTCAAACGAGGGGTATTCGTTCGTCGGGGTCATCTCCACGGTCAGGTCCCAGTACGGGAAGGGGATATGGTAGACTTCGGTGGCAAGAATGCGACCGGGGCGTTCGATGGTTGCCGTTGCATACTCAACCATCCTCTCTGAGACCCGGACGTCGTCGGGCGGTCTTCTGAGCGCGATCGTGGGCGTCGGGGTCGGGACATGATATGTCCGCGGGTCGACGAACCCCACCTTGTAGGGCGTCGGCTCCTCCCGGGCGGGAACAGGCGGTGTGGGCGCCGGACGGCCTGCTCCCACAGCCTGTGCCTCTGTCACCGCAGGTGTGGGGGTGGGGGAGAGGGGTTGTGCGTCTCCGTCAGCCTCAGGCGACGTGCATCCACTGACGATGACCGCCGCCGTAATAAGGATCAGGAGCAGGATATTCCGCCCTTGCATAGTACTCTCTTTTAGACGGGCTCTATTAGTAGTTACGCATCCGCTCCCGGATGCGGCTAAAAAAGGGTGTGTGTCCGGGCCGGATGGGGCTTCACGTCCCCTCGTAGGCCACCATGGCGAGATCTGCGAACTCCTCGCCCAGCAGGTCAAACGCTTCCTGGACCCTGGCGATGCCAGCCGGATCGCCCAGTTTCAGCAGGGCGGCGGCGATCAGGGCACGGCAGGATTCGGACCGATGGTTATCCTGGAGCACAGCAACCAGCGGGTCGACCGCCTGGGGATCACCGATCTCGGCGAGCGCCCAGGCCGCCGGGTTTGTGATCCCATCATCCGCGGTCCGCACGACCCCGATGAGCGGCTCCACGGCATCGTTGCCGACCCTGGCGAGCGCCATCGCCACGACCCAGCGTGCATCGCTATCGACCGCGTCCAGGGCCCGCATCAGTGGTCCGACTGCAGGCGCCCCGACCGCCCCGAGGGCTTTGCTCGCCTGCAGGCTGGTGTAGGTGTCGCCGTTGAGCATGACGTGCATGAGCTCCCGGACCTTTGCAACGTCCCTTTCTACTTCCTTCTTGTGTATGATCTCCTGCATCTCCTCACCTCTTTTTTACAAGCACGGAGTGCCCCGGAGCTACAATAAGCCTTTACGAACCAGAACCGCGATGCAGTACCGCCATGTTGCAGTGCCATGCATAGTATTTTATATCCCTCCGGGCGGCGCACCCAACACCTGGTTGCCTCTTTCGGCCCATCGCAGGGGTCCATCAACGGATCGGTCGGAACTGCTCCGGGGCAGCTAATGATCACCGCACTTCCAGGATGCCTTCGATTGCCCGAATCCCACCACTAGTGGACCGTTTCACCTTATGTTGCGGGTCCTGATGCGGGGCGAGCGATCGCCACCTTACGCGAAGACGCGAAGAACGCGAAGGGGACTCTGCCGCCCAGCAACC
>NZ_DAQR01000118.1:2782-5975 GCF_002502935.1 Methanoculleus sp. UBA413 | reverse complement strand
GGGGGATGGGACGAAGGCCAGATGTGGTCTGCTATTTTGGAATCGATGCACTACTGGAGCATTTCATCTTATCTTAGGGATGTGGGGGCTGATTACCAGCCTCTCGCGGAAAGCCACGCGGGAGAATTCATGGGGCAGAGCGAGAGGCTGTACGCATGAACACGACCTATTCCCCGGGCGAGCCTGGGCAGTGGACCGTGGTGGGAATCGCCTTGGGGGGGCACGATGGAACAGAGCAGGGGAGCCTCCCAGTCGCCAACCCGGGGATCTCTTCGTGGAAATTAAGGTGAAATGCCCCACTACCGGCCCGGGATGCCCACGTGGCCCAGGATTTCGGAGAACTCCGCAAGGACGATGTCAGCCGCAACGTCCGCTGCGCTGCTCCGGCGCCAGTCGCCGTAGGCGGCAAACGCGGTCACCATGCCAAGTTGCCGCCCGGGAGCGATATCGCGCCTCGGGCTGTCGCCCACCATCATCGCCTCCTCCGGCACCGCATCGAGCCGCCTGAGGGCGTAGAGGAGGGAGTCAGGCTCAGGTTTTCGCCTTCCTGAGACCTCCGGGGTCACCACGACCTCGAAGAAGTCGATGAGCCCGGTCTTCCTGAGCCGCCGGTCTGCCTGGACCGACTCCGCGTCGGTGGCGACCGCGAGCCTGATCCCGGCGTCCTGCAGGCACCGGAGTGTCTCCTCCACGCCCGGATAGGGCTCGACGAGGTCGAGTTTCACGCCCTCGTAGGTGCGGCAGCAGACCTCGAACGTCCGGGGCTGGTATACCCCGAGTGCCTCAAGGTAGTCACGTATGTTTCTGTGATCCTCAAACCCGTAGACTCCGTTGAGGAACTGCAGAAAGAGTGCCTCAGGGTCTCCCGCCCCGAGGTAGTCAACAACGCACCGGCACGCCTCCAGCTTCGCTCCCACAAGGTCAAAGAGGGTGTTGTCCATGTCGCAGACAACCGTCTCTATCTGCTGATGCCGAGTGCCGAGAGTTGTCTGCATATCTCCACTTCCCTTGAAAAATCACGGTACTGCTCATCGTCCTCAAACCGCACCTTCAGTTCGTCCAGGTTGTTGCCCTTCCCCCCGTACTCCCCGAAGACCATGATGCCGTTGCACCGGATGAACCCGAAGACGGCAGCCAGATTGAAGAGCAGTCGCCGGAACGCCGGCGGCGTGCAGGATGTTGTCTCCATACCATATGGGCGGTCAAAGTAGAAGTACTCAAGCCCCTCGGCCATGCAGAGGTCTGCCATGTAGATGTCGGCGGTCAGGAGGACCGGGAGGGCATACCGCTCCTCCTCGAACTTCCGGAGCGCCCTGACAATGTTGCGGTCGTTCTCCTCCGAGAGATGCGAGTGCGGGCCCGGCGCCTCTATCTCCGTCGCCCGGTCGCGGATGGAGCGGTACTCTTTCAACGCGAGGTATGCCGCTTTCCGGGACCGTTTCATGCGTTTGTTCTCGAGTTCCCCGATGATCTCCCGGTGGCCCGGGGCACACGCCATCATCTCCTCGATCTTCTTTGCTGAGTACTTGCGGTTGATGGCATACGTGATCTCGTCCCTGACGGTATCGACGATCAGGTAGGAAGCATGGCTGATCTCCGGGTTGTTCGTCACGAAGCAGTGGTAGAAGAGGTTTGTATCGAGGCCGAAGAAGACAGCCTTCTTCAGCTGCTCATAGGAGGTGAGCATCTCATCGAAGGCGGCCTGGTTTGTGTAGCCAACGATGCCGCTTGCGAGCATGCACTCCTGGAAGTCAGAGTATGAGGGTAGTTCACCGGCGATCGGTTCATATTCCGAGAGCCACTCGTTGAAGGTCTCCCGGGAGGCAGGCAGGTCGAGCCGGAATCCCGTCCCTTCGGGGCGGGCGACCAGGAAGTCTCCCTCGTAGAGAGGATACGAGACGCGGACCTCGTCGAGGCTGTTCTGGAGGATCTGCAACTCATCCTCCCTGATGATGAGAACGCTCATATCTCCAGTTCCTCCATGAGGTCCCGGAGCCGCTGGATCTGGTGCGGGATCATCATATACGGCTTTGCGACGTCGTCGAGGCTCTGCATGGCAAGGTAGTAGATATGCTGGATGTGAATCTCCGCAAGTGAGATCGCGATGAGCGCTCCTGCGACCGTGACCTTCCTGCCTGACGTGATATCGATCGCCACGCCGAACCCCTGGCCGATAAGGTCTTCTGCAAGCGACCTGATCGCCATTCCGGCTCTCACAAAGTCTGCCTCAGGCAGAACCTCGATCCGGATTGCGGGAGTGAACCCATATCCCTCAGAGACTATCAGGATCGCCTTGGATGCGGTTGGTGCGCCTTCAGCATAAGGTTCCTCGGTGACGATAGTGACCCGTTCGGGGCGCAGCCCCTTCTCCCGCAGGACTGCATGATAAGCGTTGACCAGCGCCCATGTTGAGCGTCCAAGAAGTGTTATGTAGGCATCACCTAGCACAGATATCACTGGAAGTATCCTTGTTCAAGACTCACCCCGCTGCTATATAGGCTTTGTTGGGCCCCCTCTCCCGGGATCGGGGTTTGGTGCCGGTATTTTGAGTCATACTATCCGTTTTTCCCGGCTCCTTTACCGGATATTCACCCCTCCGGAAAGTGCACCTGGTATCTCGCCGGGTTACGGCGGTATTTCATCTACGGGCCGTTAGAAATAAGCCGTTAACACGGAAGAAACCGGAAAAACTCGCAAGATATTTGGTAAATTTTTTATGAGGGGTTCCCCCATAGTGGTACAGGAGAGCGCGGAAATTTACCCCGGAGAGATACGATCAATGGATACCAGAAACGTTAAGTTACGGACACCGGCTGATACCTGGGGGCTGGTGGACCCGGAACGCCAGAGGAAGGCACGCCAGGATGCTATCGATGACGGGGACTTAATCGAGATCACCCGGATGGGAAGGGACGTAGGCATCGTCTATCCCCTTGCGGTCTCAGCACGGGCTGCGCAGAGCATGGTGCCGTTCCCGAACATGCCACAGGAGATCGTTACTGAGAACTTATGGGATACCCTTCACGCGTTCAGGGATAAAGCCGACACGACGACCGCTGAGGAGTTTGAGTTCCAGGCAAGCCTCTACCAGAACGGCCTCGTCCCCACCATCACCTTCAAGGCCACCGTCTCCCCCGGGGACGACGGCGAGCCGGTTATCACCATCATGATGCCGGACGAGGACTGGGAGACG
>NZ_DAQR01000118.1:2286-2532 GCF_002502935.1 Methanoculleus sp. UBA413 | reverse complement strand
CCGGCCGGATCCGGGAGTTCATCAGGGAGGAGAGGATCCCGGCGGTCAAGTGCGGGGGATCCTGGCGGATCAAACGCTCGGAACTTGAGAGGATCATGAACGAGGGTTTCTAGGACATGCTCTGGAGAGACAGGACTGCAGTTGCAACCCCACAAAGCAATTTTTTGAAGATGTCCGGGGCTGTCGCCTTTCCGGGGGAGACCCACAAATCCCAAACCCCCGCGGCGAAGAGCCGCCACGGTCCAC
>NZ_DAQR01000118.1:1731-2153 GCF_002502935.1 Methanoculleus sp. UBA413 | reverse complement strand
GAAGAGCCGCCACGGTCCACTGCTACCGGTTCTGCCCGGGGCACTGCCTCATGGAGGTATCATGGTGAGTGCGCCGACCATGGAGGCTGGGCAGGGTCCGGACAATTATCCAGATAATATTATATCCTATTTTAAATGCTAACGGCAGTGTCGACGGTGAAAGGTTATATATACAGGAACAGCCGAGACTCGGCTGGCATCCGTGAGGAGACCGCGCCCGGGTTGGGGGGAAGGGGCAGACGCTCCACGAAGATGCCGGTCTGCATGAGCCGTCAGGCTCATCCTGATCCTTGAATACCCCGGACCCGGGAGAGCCAACGCTCCTGTCTGGCCATAGGCCTGACGGTGATGTCATTCACACCTACACGAGGTGACGTACGTGCAGAAGTATTTGATATTTGGATTAATCATCGCTCTCTCTG
>NZ_DAQR01000118.1:1242-1561 GCF_002502935.1 Methanoculleus sp. UBA413 | reverse complement strand
CCGCATGCTGCAGCTGCGATCAGTTCACACAGGGATACTGGAAGAACCACCCGGATTGGCCTTCTCCCCCGTGCGGCGTCGATTACGGGAAGTTCTTCTCTTCGGGTCAGACCTGGCTAGAGGTCCTGCAGACACCACCGAAAGGCGGCAATGCCTACTATATCCTGGCGCACCAGTACATCGCGGCTAAGCTCAACGTCTGCAACGGCTGCTGGGCACCATGCGGGATTTGCACAGCCGAGGAGCTCTTTAATAAGTACACCCCGGCGGATATCGGGACGTTAAAAGGGAACGACCCGCTCCGGCAGCAGTTCCTTGA
>NZ_DAQR01000118.1:758-1104 GCF_002502935.1 Methanoculleus sp. UBA413 | reverse complement strand
CCGCTCCGGCAGCAGTTCCTTGAACTTGCAGCGTATCTCGATGACTACAACAACAGAAACCTGAATACGTAACCCTCCTTCTTGAAACCCTGATCCGGTTGCGGTGGGAGCGTGGGGCACCATCGTGCCCTGGCTGCCGCCCTCAACCACCGATGAGGTAGGTGCCGGACCCGGGTCCCCCGGGTTTGCCCCGGGAAGAACCAGGTTCAGCCTACCCCTGCATCCAACAGGCCTATTTCATCCGTGTAGCCTCTCTCCGCGTCCCATAAGCATTTCATCGACAAAGCCCGGGGCACTACCCCATTGAGGTTTCATGGGGATGCTCGGGCCTGATGGAGCGTGAGAA
>NZ_DAQR01000118.1:307-566 GCF_002502935.1 Methanoculleus sp. UBA413 | reverse complement strand
TCGGGCCTGATGGAGCGTGAGAAGCTGGTGAAAGGGTCCCGCCCCTCAGACTCCGGTTAGGTACATGCGATTGACACCTGCACGGAACTCGCCTGCTACCCGGCCCAATTATCGTTCGTTACTCACCGCGGAGATATCGCGGCTGCTGCTGGCGCCCTGCCCCGCTCTTCGGGTGATTCACCGGCAGGAAGATTCCACGACTCCCCCCTCAGCCTGAACTCAGGTTCGAACGAGCTGATCAGGTCAAGGTACTGCTCGA
>NZ_DAQR01000118.1:0-150 GCF_002502935.1 Methanoculleus sp. UBA413 | reverse complement strand
GATCAGGTCAAGGTACTGCTCGATGGTGCGGGTGAAGAGGAAACGCTCCCGCACCGTCTCGTGCGCCGAACGCCCGAGCCGCTGCCCGAGGTCGGGGTCGCGGAGGAGCTGAACGATCCTCTCCGCTGCCTCATCGACGGAGGAGACCAG
>NZ_DAQR01000116.1:0-24955 GCF_002502935.1 Methanoculleus sp. UBA413 | reverse complement strand
GAAGGATCCGGGAGGCACAGTGCAGGGCTACCTGGTCGGCGCGCTCCGAACAGAGGATAAAGAGTTCAGGGCCGGGGTTGCCGAAGCGCTGGAAGCAGCAGGCTGGGAGCCGCAGACCGGAGAAGAACTGGCGCTCTACCTCATGGCACTGGACAGGTGGGCAGAGGTGGAACGGGTCGGCGAGGACGCGCTCCCTGTACTCACAGAAGCGCTATCCGACCCCTCCATCGAGATGCGGGCGAATGCCGTCAAGGCAATTACCCGGATAGGGGGAGGGAAGGCCGTCGCCCCCCTTATCGGGGCGCTCCGGGACGACGCCATCGTGGTCAGAATGCGGGCTGCGCGGGCCCTGGTCGACATGGGGGATGCAGCAATCCCTGCGCTCACGGAGGCGGCTGCAGAGGCGCTGCCTGAGGTTAGGGAGGGATTGCAGCGGATCATCGACGAGATCCGCCGGTGAACGGTGGATGTCCTACTCAGATATCCGCCCGGTCGCCTTCCAGTGCTCGTACTCGTGGTGCCAGCGATCTTTGTTTGCCATGACCAGGGCCCGCATCCGTTCGAGCATCTCAGCGTGGAGTCTCTCCTGTTCCGGGTAGGTCTCTTTATTCTCGATGGCTCGTACGAGTCTCCTGCCGAGTTCGTAGGCCCGTCCCTCCGCAGGCACGATCGCCTCCGGGTCTCCCCCGAGGACCACGCCGACGCCTCCAACGGTGTTCGCGCCCAGGGTCTGGAGAACGCCGTTGAGGTAGGCCACGATCTCATCTGCCCCGGACCCCCCTGCCGTGGCGACGGTGCACCCGTACTTCCCGATGAACATCTGGCAGTGAATGGCGTCCGCCATCCGGTCGAGCATGGTCTTTACCTGGGCGGTGACGGAGTTGATGTAGTTGGGCGAGCCAAGCACAGTCCCATCGCATTCAAGCATCTTCTGGTACAACTCAGCAAAGTCGTCTTCTTTGACACACTCCCCCCGCTCGTAGCAGACCGTGCAACCGTTGCAGTACTCGATATCAAGTTTGCAGACATCCACGAGTTCAACATCGGCGCCAGCGCTCCCGGCCCCGTCGAGGACGGCCTGAACAAGTCGAAGCGTCTGGCTCCGCGAACCGCGGGGACTTCCGTTAATTCCAAGTATCTTCACGTAATCACCATCTAGATAACTTTATACAACCGTTTCAATACGCGCACCGGTTCCTGCTTACGGGATATCATGCACAACCTCAATCTCGGCATGGTACTGCCGATCGCAGTCGCCGGGGAGCGGATCGACGGTGAATATCGTCGTCTCGCCTGCCTGGAACCGGGGAACCAGCGTAGTCTCGGTCGACCGGATCATACCGGTTTCGTCGTCGATGAGCATGAAACGAATGACTACGTTCCTTCCGGGCACATCACCGGTGTTGGTCACCGATCCCGTCACAACCCAGTAGCAGGACATATCGGTGCGAAAATGCTTCTTCAGCGCGGTAACAGTGGCCGAGAACGATGGTTGCGGCCCCGCTGGTGAGTAGGTGGTATGAGCGGGTGGTGTCGCCTCCGGTGTCGCCTCCGGTGTCGGGGCCGGCACCTCCAGTATCTCCGGGGTCTCAGTGCAGCCTGCCGCGAGAGCGAAACCGATGAGGCAGGCGAGGAGCAGAAGACTTGCATAACTCTTCTTCAGGGGGACGACACCTCCTGCATGATGGTTCATCGACCGGAGGCTATATAACAGATCCGGAAGCGTGCCCGGCCCTGGAGGCCATACGGGAGCAGGAATCGCGGGCTCGCGATCACCGGGCAGGAACGGTTATATATGATTCACAGATAGAGGTGCCGGGAGGAGTTGCCGATGAGAGGAGATACCGCAGGACCGCTCAAGGTCGTGAGGATCTGCAACGCTATAACCAGAGAGGTGGAAGAAGTTCCGAAGGTCGTCAAATCCGACGAGGAGTGGCAGCGGCAGCTGACGCCGGAGCAGTTCTCTGTTGCCAGACGGGGGGGCACGGAACCGGCCTTCACCGGGAAGTACCTGGACTGCAAGGAGGACGGCCTGTATGTCTGCGTATGCTGCGGCAACCACCTCTTCTCCTCGGAGACAAAGTTTGAGTCAGGCACAGGCTGGCCGAGTTTCACAAAACCGGTCTTAGACCTGAATATCAGGACAGATGTCGACACCCGGTTCTCCATGACCCGGACCGAGGTGCTCTGCAGGCGGTGCGACGCCCATCTGGGCCATGTGTTTGACGATGGGCCGCCGCCGACATACAGGCGCTACTGCATGAACTCAGCGTCGCTTCAGTTCGTGCGGCGGGGGGATCTGTAGGGGTAGAACGAACCCTTATTCACCAGCGGCGCCGACCTGAGATCCGTGAACACACACAAATCTGCCTGGGATGAGGATTACCGGAGGAGAGGAGACCTCTGGGGTGGTGCACCAGCACCGCTCCCTGACCTCCCGGCAGGTGCCGCCGTCCTGGAGCTCGGATGTGGGAACGGAAAGACCCTCGCCGCACTCACCCAGCAGCCCTGGAGCGTGACTGCGGTCGACATCTCCCCCCGTGCCGTCAGCCTCGCCCGGCGACGGCCGGGAACTGCGGCAGCCAACCTCGTTGTTGCCGATGCGGCGTGCCTGCCGTTCCGCGGGGAGGTCTTCGACGCGGTCTTCCTGGTCCACGTCGCCGGCCACCTTCCCGAAACGGGCAGGAGGAACGTGGCATCCGCGGTCTGCCGGGTGCTCAGGCCCGGCGGAGCGGCCTTCTTCCGTGCATTCTCAGTTGAGGATATGCGTGCCGGAAAGGGGGTGGAGACGGAAGCGCAGACCTTCAGCAGGGGGAGCGGCATCATCACCCACTACTTCACCGAGACCGAGGTGGAGGAACTCTTCGCACCGCTCGCCCCCGTCTCGGTCAGGACGCGCCGCTGGCAGATGCGGATCAGGGGCCGGGATCTCCCCCGAGCCGAGATCGAAGCGGTGTTTCGAAAGACTGGGTAGCCGGGGAAAGGGCCGGGACCTGCGCGCCCCGATTTTTGCACCTCCGGGAGAGGAGAGGAAAGTTAACATACTTTTTTACGCTTCCAGACTGAATTATATTATTAGAATAGGGGAATCCGGGGGGCGCAATCCAGCCGAAAGAGACTATCCCGGGTCCCATATGCAGCATGGTTAACCTATTTTGACGCCCGGACAAAATAACAGGAGAGGAAAAGAATGTGTATCGCAATGCCCGCTGAAGTTCTGGAGATAAAGGATGGCAACATCGGGGTCGTAGACTTTGGAGACCTGAAGCAGGAGGTCAGGCTCGACCTCGTGGATGTGAGCGTCGGGGAGTTCGTGCTCGTCCACGTCGGGTTTGCCATCCAGCGTCTCAGCAGAGAGGAGGGGCTTGAGACCCGTGAGATCTTCAGGCAGGTTCACGCCGCGATGATGGAGGAGTAATGCACGAGTACAGCATCGCCTATGACATCTACGCGACTGCCCGCCGCGCAGCGGTCGAGAACAGCGCAAAAGAGGTGAAGTGCGTCTCTGTGGATGTCGGTAAAATGGCGATGGTGAACCCGGAGCAGGTGGAGTTCCTCTTCAATATCATCATCGAGGACGACCCGCTCTTCTCAGGCGCCCGGCTCTCGTGCCGGGATATCGAGGCGCGCACCAGATGTTCCTGCGGCTACGAGGGAAGCGAGCGGTTCGTCTGCCCACGGTGCGGGAAACTCCCGGAGATTGTTGCAGGAATGGAGATCGTAGTCACGAACATAGAGATAGAAGTGGACGAAGTATGAAAGTCAACCTCATGCATGGTGCCGGCGGCGAAGTGATGGGCGAGCTCCTGCGCGTCATCACCAACCTCAGGCACAACAACGCCGGCGGGATCGGGCTTGAGTCGCTCGATGACGGGGCGGTCATCCCGCTCAACGGCCAGAACATCGTTTTTACGACCGATAACCATGTTGTTTCGCCGATCTTCTTCCCCGGTGGGGATATCGGGCGAATCGCCGTCTGCGGGACCATCAACGACCTTGCCATGATGGGCGGCCGGCCGGTCGCGCTCTCCTGCGGCATGGTCATCCCCGAAGGCTTCGATGTCGCCGATCTCGAGCGGATCGTTGCATCGATGGATGCCGCGCTCGATGAGTGCGGGGCAAGCCTCGTCACCGGCGATACCAAGGTGCTCGAGCGGGGGGCGCTTGACGCCATCATCATCAACACCGCCGGGATCGGTGTCGCCGAGCGGGTGGTGCGGGACAACGGTCTTGTGCCCGGCGACGCGATCATCGTCAGCGGCACCATCGGCGACCACGGAATCGCCATCATGGCTCACCGCGAGGGGTTCGACTTCGGCGGCCAGATCCACTCCGACGTCGCCCCCCTCTGGACGCTTGTCGAGGGAGCACTCGCGGCCGGGGACATCCATGCCATGAAAGACCCGACCCGGGGCGGGTTTGCCAACGCCATCAACGAGATGGCGAAGAAGAGCCGGGTGGGCGTCGTCATCGAGGAAGAGGCCCTCCCCTTCCGGAAGAACGTCCGGAGCGCCGCCGGCATGCTCGGCATCGATCCCCTCGAGGTAGCAAACGAAGGGAAGGTCGTCATGGGGGTCGCACCCGACGATGCAGAGGCCGTCCTTGCGGCGCTCCGCTCGCACCCCTACGGGCGGGATGCGGCGATTGTCGGCGAAGTCATCGAAGGTTCTCACGTGACCATGCGGACTGCCATCGGCGGAGAGCGGTTCATTGAACCGCCGATCGGCGACCCGGTCCCGCGTGTCTGCTGATGGGATAACCACACCGTTTTTTACACTCTCCCCGATCCCTGCTGATACATTACTACCACAGTTATACGGTACTATAGAGAGGTACGATGGAATGATGGGGAAGATTGGCATCGAGGTGCGACTGGTGGATGTCTGGGATGTGGAGATGATCGCCGATCTCTACCGTGCGGGAGACTGGTGGAACGAGATATGGGATCCGACAGGGCTTGGCGCCCTCATCGCCGGGAGTTTTGCCTTCGCCGTCGCCATCGACTCCGCCACCGGCAGAGCGGTCGGCATGGGCAGGGTGATCTCAGATGGGGTCTCGGACGCCTACATCCAGGACCTGGTCGTCCTCCCCGGCTACCGGGGCCGTGGCATCGGAACGATGATCTTATCAACACTGCTGGATTACTGTAAATCTGCAGGTGTCACCTGGGTTGCCCTTGTTGCCGAGCCCGGAACCGAGGCGTTCTATACCCCGCTCGGGTTCCGGAGAATGGAGGGGCACATCCCCATGCGGTGGTACCCGGAAGAGAGGTGAGCATGCTTGAGATTCTCTGACTTCAAACCCGTGAGCCTGGACGATCGTGACCTCTTTTTGCGGCATTACCGGCAGTACCCCCAGGTGCACAGCGACAACACGTTTGCGAATATGGTCTGCTGGAACCACTATGCAGACTACCGATTTTACGAAGCGGAAGGCACAATTATCCTCTCCAGCACCATCAACGGCGTGACGTCGTTTCGCCCCCCCATCGGGCCCAGGAACCCGGATCTGGTCGCTGAAGTCATCGATCTCGCGGTCAGGGAGGGGGGGCCGTCTCCCCTGCTGGTACTGGACCCGGGGAGTGAGGCGTGGATCCGCGAGCTCTACCCTGACCTGCCCCTGCACGCGGACCGGGACTACTTTGACTACATCTACCGGACCGAAGACCTTGCCGGTCTCCACGGGAGGGACTATGCCACTATCCGGCGCCAGGTCAACCGTTTCGGGAGGGAGCATGCGTATACGGTCGAGGAGATCACCAGGGAGAATATCGATGAAGTCTGGGAATTCCTGGTCATCTGGTGTGAGTGGCGGGACTGTGACTCCGTGCCCATCCTTGCTTACGAAAAGGATGCCATCCTGTTTGCCGTGAACCACTTCTTAGATATCGGGCTCATGGGATGGATTGTCCGGATTGAAGGTACCATTGGGGCGATATCGGTTGTCGGACCGGTCAATGAAGATATGGCGGTCGTTCACTTCGAGAAGGCGCTCCCCGAGACCTACCAGGGGATCTACCAGATCATCACGACCGGGACGGCAGCAGCGCTCCTGAACCGCTACCGCTACATCAACCGGGAGTGTGACATGGGCGTGCCCGGGCTCCGCGAATCAAAGACGCGCTACCGCCCCGCCTACATGGTCGAGGTGCACCACGCAACCCGGGACGACCTGGAGGCATGCCGCAGATGACTGCCGACCTGGTGCTCAGAAACGTGACGCTCCCGACGGGTCGGCGCGCTGATATCGTCATCGCCGGGGGTCTCGTCCGGCACGTTGGCGCACCGGTGCGTGCCGACGAGACAATTGACTGCAGCCGATTCACCTGTCTCCCGGGAGCGGTCGATATGCACGTCCATATGCGGGGAGGGGGGCAGGTGGAAAAAGAGGACTGGCGGACGGGCACGATGAGCGCGGTCGCCGGCGGGGTGACGGTCGTGGTCGACCAGCCGAACACCGTCCCTCCCATCACCACGCCCGAACTCCTCCGGGCCCGTATTCGTGAGGCTGAGGGGCATGCAGTCTGCGGGTTTGCGGTGAACGCCGGAGTCATGCCCGGCGCCGATCTCGAGGGGATGTGGAACGCCGGCGCGATGGCGTTCGGGGAGACCTTCGCCGCACCATCAAGCTACAGCGAAGGACTCGATCCGGAGACCCTCGGGGGGCTGTTTGCCCGCATCCATGCTCTCGGGGGACTTGCCACGGTCCACGCCGAGGAGGTTTCGGGTCCGGCCCCTACAACGCTCACTGCTCACGATAACGCACGCTCCGGCGCCGGGGAGGCGCGCGCCGTGCGGGCCGCATCAGCCCTCGCCCCTGGAGGCATGCGGCTCCACTTCTGCCACATGAGCACCGCCGCCTCAATCGAGGCCGCACGCGGCATGGTGGAGGTGACGCCGCACCACCTCTTCCTCTCGCGCGAGATGTTCGAGGAAGACGATACCCGGGCCCGCATGAACCCCCCGCTCAGGGACGAGCAGACCAGGCGCGGCCTCTGGGCTTGCTGGGATAAGATCGATGTCATCGCTTCGGACCATGCCCCGCACACGCTCCGCGAGAAGGCCCTGCCGTTCCAGATCGCTCCCTCCGGTGTCCCCGGGGTCGAGACGATGGTGCCGCTTCTTGTGGCAGCAGTCCGGAATCGCCGGATAACTCTCGCCTCGGTGATGGAGAAGACATCGTGGAGGCCCGCCGCCATCCTCGGCATCCCTCGGGCAGGGTTTGAGCCGGGCGACCGGGCGGACTTTGCCCTCTACCCTGACGAAGTCACTCGCATCGATGCCTCCCGGCTCCACGCAAAGTGCGGCTGGTCGCCGTTTGAGGGGCTCAATGCGGTCTTCCCGGAGGAGGTGGTCGTCCGGGGCAGGCGTGCCTACTCCTGCGGGGAATATTATGAGCCGCAACCGGCATGGTATCCCGGGCAAGGATTTTTATCAGCAGAAGATAAATAATATAAGGCCGATACAGCGCATCTTATAGGTCCCCGGGTGATCACCTGGCGGGACGCCCGGATATGATCCGCGGGACAACCCAGGTGCGCGACAGGCACGCCCGGCATATAGGGTACGATCGGGTGAGGACCGGCACAAGCCGCCTGTGATCACCGTTCGTTAGTGTCGGGCGACACTTCTTCAGGAGAACCCAGTATGGAACCCTACGCCGATGCTGTCACTGAAACCGGAAGCGGTGTCACCATCCTGCTTGACGTTACGGCAGGCGCCAAAAAGACCTCGTTTCCGGCAGGTTACAACGAGTGGCGGAAGAGTATCCGCTGCCAGGTAGCGGCCCCGGCTGTCGACGGGAAGGCAAACCGCGCCGTTATCGATCTTATTGCAGAGACGTTCGGCGTATCCCGTGCAGACGTGAGCATCATCTCCGGGCACACATCCACCTCAAAGACCGTGGCTATTTCCGGTCTATCAAAGTCAGAAATCCTTACGTTCCTCTCTGCCTCCGGTGCCTGAGCCGGCACGGATAGAGTCACAGGGATTACCGGAGCGGAGCGGTTTTTATCGTAGATATGATATTAAGCAGAAGAAATTAAAATCAAAACCATGCCTGGATGCACTTTTGGATTTCCGCTTTGAAAAACCTTGTGTTCAAAGCGCCATCTGATTTAAGTAATCGTACTATAGATATGTAATTGACACCTATGTCCGCGCACATGAAAACCTGCATGGCATATGGCGATCAGATTCACATTGAAGGGGGCAACATTCCATGTACTCACCGGAAACTACAAAGTATCTTATTCATCTTACTCTGCAGACCGAGGGGGTGGTCGATAAACCTGACGTAGTGGGGGCTATTTTCGGCCAGACTGAAGGTTTACTCGGCGAAGACCTTGACCTGCGTGATTTACAGAGGACCGGCCGCGTCGGCAGGATCGATGTCCAGATAACGACAAGGAGAGGGGAGACGAAAGGTGAGATACTCATCTCATCGTCGCTTGACCGTGCGGAGACCGCGCTCCTTGCCTCGTCGCTGGAGACGATCGACCGGGTCGGGCCATGCACAGCGCGCATGAAAGTCGACCGCATCGAGGATATCAGGGTAACCAAGCGGCGCAGGATCGTCGAACGTGCTAAGGAACTCCTCCTCGAAGACTTTGATGAAGGCACCATAAACAGTGACGACCTGCTGGACGAGGTCAGGGAAGTCATCAGGATAGAGAAGCTCGAACTCCTCGGTGAAGAGAAGGTGCATGCCGGCCCGAACGTCATGGCCTCGGATGCCATCATCCTTGTCGAAGGGCGGGCCGACGTGATCAACCTGCTGCGCTACGGGATCAAGAACGCGGTTGCGGTCGAGGGGACCAATGTCCCACCGATCATCATCGACCTCTGCTCGCAGAAGACCGCGACGACCCTGCTCGACGGAGACCGGGGAGGGGAACTGATCCTCCGCGAACTTCTTCAGATCGCTGAGATCGACTTTGTGGCATACTGCCCGCGGGGGAAGAGCGTCGAGGAGATGAGCCGCAAGGAGATCGTCAAGGCGCTCAGAAACAAAGTGCCCGTGGAGGTCGTTGCCGACCACATCCCTGGCGAGGGGACGGCGGGACAACCGCCTGCGCGCACAACTGCCGGTACACGTGAGGTTTTGGAAGACGAACGACCATCGCAACAGCAAAAGACCGGAAAAGAAGTGGGCGGGAAGGCCCTTCCAACGCTCGGAGAACATATGGCCGATGTCCGGGACCGGCGGATCGCACGGTTCCTATCCTCAGATTATGGTGTCCTCCTGGAATCGAATGCTACCGATCTCGAAGGGGCGCTCCAGACCCTGGGCAGCGATGTTGAGGGAGTCGTTGTCGATCGTGTCGTCGACCAGAAACTCCTCGACCAGATCGGAGGGAAGAATCTGGAGTTCGTGGCTGCCCGCGACTTTAAGGGGATCGTAAAACGTCCTCTATCCATCAGGCTTATAAAGATAGGGTGAAATCTTTCCAGCGTGCAAATTTATATATGTTTATATTTACCATTTTTCTCTCCGGGAGAGAATATGCACAAGGAAGAATTAATTGCCTTACATGGGATTCTTACTGAGATTAAAGACTATTTTGAATTGGCAAATCCTGAACTGAAATTCTCGCAGTATTATGCGTTGAAAATCGATCCTTCTCAGGTGCATAAGAGCAAAATGGAGCATAAATACGCAATATTCGTGCTCGGAACGGAACTTGCAAACGCCATGAAAGACGTGGAGTTCTCATCATCCGGGAGGATCTCTGCCCGGATGAAGGAACTTGCCGAGAAGACGCTCAAAGAGATCGATTATCTCCAGTAACGACGCCCGGCACTCGCGCATTCATGTGAATGCGGCGTCATTGACAGGTGGGTATGCCGCCGGGGGCCCCGGCCCCACCACTCCTCTCCTCTCAGGCACGCATCTTGCGCTCTTCTTGAATGAGATACCTGGCCAGCAGTTCCGGGATGGGTGCCGCCATGCAGTGCCAGTTCGGTGTCCCATTCACCTCAAGAACTGTGTAGCCTTCCCCGTCATGGAGGAGATCGACGCCGCAGTAATCGATCCCGACTGCCGACGCTGCGGCTTCGGCGATGGCACGCATATCCTCATCGATCGTGACAGGCATGCCAGTCCCGCCCTGATGGATGTTGTGCGTAAGACTGTCTGATACGCGGGATATTGCGCCGACAGCCTCCCCGCCAAGGACAAAGACGCGGTAGTCCCGATCATTCTGGATGTACTCCTGCAGGTACCAGGGTCCAGGCCCGAGTTCGTCGGGTTTGGTCACCAGCCTGATGCCGTTCCCGTCGTAGCCATAGAGTGGTTTGTAGACTACCTTTCCATGCCGGAGAACGAAGTCACGTGCCTGCGCCTCAGCCTTGATATAAGCCGTCTCAGGCGTCTGCACCCCGCACTTCAGGAGAAGCGCGGTTGTCATCGCTTTTGATGCGCAGGCGACGATGCTTTCAGGTGTGTTGATCACCCGGTTATGGAGTGAGAGCACGTTCAGGGTCTCAAACTGATGCCCGTCCTGCCGGATCCCGCAGACCCATATGAGTTCGTTCTCAAGCCCGGAGTCGAGGGGGTCGACCGCACCGAGGTCAAGAACCCTGCACCGGGCACCGGCTCTCTTCAGTTCCCATATAACGGCGCCGGTCGAGTCATCATCCGGCATATCAGTCGGTTTTGGTACGATATGGATCATGCGCCTCACGTTCCGCTCCCTGGACACATAGATCTCGTCAGGGTCTCATTATCATTTTGTATCTTGCCAGATATAATCGATGAGGAAGGACTACCTGTGCAGACAAACCGGATCTGTATCATCGGGTGCGGGAACCCCCTCATGGGGAACGACGGGGCCGGGCTTTTAGTGATGCGGCTGCTCGGGGGAAGGTGTCCCGGCGTCGACTGCATCGATGGCGGCGCCGGGGGCTTTGGCCTGATTCCGCTGATGGAAGAGTATGACAGAGTGGTGATCGTCGATGCGATGGTGGGCGTCGGCGACCGGATCGGCGACGTCCTCGTTTTTGAAACGCCGCCTTCGTGGACCCTCCCGGCATGCGCGCTCCACGATATCGGGGTCGGGGAGGCGGTAACGATAGCCCGGGAACTCGGGTATACCGGAGAGGTTGTGACAGTGGGGATTGAGGTGGGGGAGATCCAGGCATTCAGCCGGGAGGTCGATCCGGCGGTCGAAGAGGGGATCAGAGTTGCCAGGGAGCATATCCTCAGGATCCTCCGGGAATGGACCAATGAAACGGGAACGGAAACCTGAGATACGGGTCTACGGAACCAGCCCGTTCCACTCTACCGGTGTCCTGCAGCCAGCACACCGCTTTCCTCACCGGTGAAGCCGGGGCCGGCACCTCAGCGTGTTTATCACGGTCACCCGGATACCCACGGCGGTGGAATCAGGAATCACCGTGCAGGAGCCTGATCTGCTTTGCGCCCCTGTGGCTCCGGCCCTTCGACAACCGGGTTATCCGGACGCGCGCTCCATTCGGTGAACGATCCCTCGTAGAGCCGGACCCGTGGGTAGAGGTAGAACCACTTAAAGAGGATGAACTCGTTTGTGGCTTCCCGCCCGGTCCCGCAGGTACAGATAACGGTCCCGCTCCGGTCGATGTTATGCTCTTCGAGGATCATATCGAGGTCCTCGTTTGGTCTGAGCAGCGCCGGGTTCGCGCCATCCATCAGGCTTCTCCACGGCAGACTAATGGCGCCGGGGATATGCCCCGCCATCCGCCAGGGCCCCTTCCCGGCATAGACCTTTGCCGGGCGTGCGTCGAGCACGATAACATCATCGTTGTCTTTGACCTGTATAAACTCCTCATACCCGATGGCGTATTCGTCGTGAACCTCAACAGTAAACCTGGACGGTTCAACTGTGGGGAACTCTTGCGAGAGTTCCCGGTTCTCGCTCTTCCACGCATCAAGCCCGCCATCGAGGATGTATACAGTGTCGTGGCCGTACTTCGCGAGCGTATAGGCCATCATTGTCTGTGCAAGCCCGTCACCCCGGCCTGAGAAGGCTCCTTTGCCAGTGTAGATAACGACCGGGGAGCCGGCCCTGAGCCCCACACGCCGGAACGACTCCTGGAGGCAGGCGAGCGGAGCATACGAAGTCGGGAAACCGCGAGCAGATACCCGCAGGACCCCTTCGTTCAGGTAGACGGCGCCCGGGATGTGCTCCTGGATGTAGTCATGCACATCCGGTTGGGTATCAAGGATTGTCAGATCTTCGTCATACAGGTGGTCGGCCAGCCAGTCTGTGGTCACCAGCCTGACCTTCCCATCACCACGGGGATACGGGGCATTCTCTCGATCGCTCATTGCCCGTAGGCGCTCTTCGCCGCCGGGGCGGGTCATTTTTTCAGCCATTTTCTTACCACCTCATGGTTTCTCACCGGGGGTGATCAGGAACCCCACTCCAAACCTGAGCTATCATATACCTTGTGCAGGATCCGGCACGGTGCACAGGAGGGGTCATGGAGGCAGCCGTGCGGGACGATACTTGCGTCCACCGGATGGCGGTGCGGGCCCGGTACTGGCAGCGGGGTCATGCCCGCCACGCATCGTCTAACTGCCATACCCATCGACGGGTCGATAATTCAGGGCCGGATACAGAATAATTATCTAAAGAGAAGCGCAACAATTCCCTGTATTCTATCAGTCGGGTAATTAAAGACCGGGTGTATCCCTCCACAGAACACCGGTATGGCCCTGTCCGGAATACGCATGCTCCGGACCGCCCACAGCACCCGGCACAGTGACACGACAACCCACCGGACACAACAAGCAAGGAATCATACCATGGATGCAACCTTTCTCGAACAGATCCTGATCATATTTGCCCTCTCTATCGGAGCACTCGCCCTCTGCTACCGGCTGAAGATGCCGGGGATCGTGGCGTTCTTCCTCACCGGTATCATCGCCGGGCCCCACGGCCTTGGCCTCATCACGAACCGGGCAGATGTGGAGATCCTTGCAGAACTCGGTATCATCTTCCTCCTCTTCACCATCGGCATGGAACTCTCGCTCAAGAGCCTCCTTGAGATGAAGAAGGGGATGCTCACTGGCGGGGTGCTCCAGATCGGTCTGACAATCGGCGTCGTCGCCGTCATAGCCTCAGCCTTCGGCCTCGCCCCACCGGAAGCGATCTTCTTCGGGATGCTCCTTGCCCACACAAGCACCACCGTGATGCTGACCGTCTTCCAGCATCGGGGAGAGGTGGACACGCCGCCAGTGCGGCTCGCACTCGGGATATCGGTCCTCCAGGACTTAAGCACCGTGCCGATGATCCTCCTCGTCCCGATGCTTGGCGGGATGGGGTCGGCCGGAGTTGTCCCCTCGCTCATCAACTTCGGGATCGGCCTCATCCTCCTCGGGGCCGTCACGGTGAGTGCCCTCTGGGTCGTTCCCCGCCTCCTCTACCGGGTCGCAAGCCTCCGGAGCCGGGAACTCTTCATGATCACCGTCATCACGCTCTGCCTCGGGACTGCGTGGCTCACCTCCCGCGCCGGCCTCTCCCTCGCCCTCGGGGCCTTCCTCGCGGGTCTGATCATCTCTGAGTCTGAGTACAGCAACGCGGCCCTCTCGAGTGTCATCCCCTTCCGCGACATCTTTACGAGTTTCTTCTTCGTTTCGATGGGGATGCTTCTCAACACCGGTTTCTTCGCGGCCCATGCACTCCCGATCATCGGGCTCATCATAGGCATCATCATCCTCAAGGCGATCATCGGGGCTGTCGCCGTCATCCCGGCGGGGGTCTCCCTCCAGAACATGATCCTCACCGGGCTTGCCATCGGCCAGATCGGTGAGTTCGCCTTCATCCTCTCGAGGTCCGGGATCGAGTACGGCCTGCTCGGTCCCGACCTTGAGCAGGTCTTCCTCGCCGTATCGGTCGGGACGATGACGGTCGCCCCGTTTGTCATCGCCTCAGCTCCGCGCGTGACCTCCGCTGTCCGCCGCCTGCCCCTGCCGGGCTGGCTCAAGGCAAGGGACGCAGCCCTGAAGGTAGCTCCCGCCAACGGCCCGAAACAGGGGCATATCGTCATCATCGGGTTTGGACCGATGGGACGGCACGTCGCCGATGCGGCGCGGAGCACGGGAGTCCCGTACATGGCCATCGAGCTTAACCCGACGACGGTGCGGGAAGAACGGAAGAAGGGCGAGCCGATCTTCTTCGGTGACGCCATAAATGAGAGTGTCCTTGCCCATGCCGGGGTTGAAGGTGCACGAGTGGTGGTCATCACCATCCCGAACGCAGACACAGCACGTCATGTGACGGCGATCGCAAGGAAGATGAACCCAAAGTGTGCGATCATCACCCGGACCAGATATATGGAAGACTCCCTTTCCCTCTACACGCTCGGGGCGGATGAGGTGATCTGCGAGGAGTTCGAGACCGCTGCCGAGGTACTTATGCGGGTCCTGATCAAGTATCCGGTGCCGAAGACCGATATCGACAGGCTTGTCGCTTCGATGCGGACTGACCGCTACGAGATGCTCAGGGAGGCGTCGGAGCAGGTGCCGTCACTCCGCGATATAGAGCTGCACCTCGATAACGCCGCGATATCGATCGTCCGGGTGGAGGAGGGGGCTCCGATAGCCGGGAAAACCCTGGCAGAGACCGACCTGCGGCAGAAGTACGACGTGACGGTCCTCGCAATCAGGAGGGGGGCGGAGACGCTTGCCGGGCCGGATGGCGGGACGATGATCGAGGCCGGGGATCTCTGTATCCTCATTGACGCCGGGCGGGGTAACGGGGAGATCTCCCCCCTCTTCCGCCGCGGGTCGGATGCGGTGAGTTCCTTATCCCCGAAAAACCAGTCTGAACAGACCTGATCTCCAGCCGGTGTACGGGTTTCTGATGCGCGTCCGCGGTGCCGCGAGGGGAGGAACCCGGATTTTCTGCTCATACTTCACGCCGACCCGGGGTTACGGCCGGTTCGTAACTGCACCCTCTTATACCCGGCCGGGCGATTTCCCCATATGGACTTCCTCTCTGCCGGCGCTCTCACCCCGATCCTCATACCACTCCTTGTCTTCGGGGCGCGGGTGATCGATGTCAGCCTCGAGACGCTCAGGATCATACTTCTCGCCCGGGGCGGCCGTCTCATTATTCCGGTTATAGCTTTTATCGAGATCCTCTTCTGGGTCGTCTCGCTCGGCCTCGTCGTCAACGATTTCGCGAATCCAGTCTACCTCATCTCGTACGCGGCCGGATTTGCTACCGGGAACTACGTCGGCATCCTCATCGAGGAGAAACTCGCCATGGGGGTCTGCGTCCTCCGGGTGATCACCTCACGCGAGGACCGCTCTCTCATCGACGCCGTCAGGGCCACCGGTTATGGCGTCACGGTCGTTGCCGCCGAGGGACTTCATGGACCGTGCACCATCTTTTACTCTGTGGTGAGACGCTGCGACCTCCTGCAGGTTACTGGAATGGTCGAGGAGATGAGCCCCTCTGCATTCTGCACCATCGAGGACGTCCGGTCAACCACCCACGGAACCTTCCCCAGGTCAGACGGGAAGCCGTGGTCCGGCCTCCACCACCGGACGGTGCGGATCGGGAAGTGAGACGGACCTCCGGCACCCCTGCAGGTGCCCCCCCGCCGGGAGAACAGGTTGATATACAGGTACCCCCTGATACCCTTCGCGGTAAGCCGCTGAATACGGCAATAGAAATGCCTTCATCAGAGTAGCAGAGAGGATAGAGAAGGCGGTGCCGGAAGATTGAGGACGAACTCTACGAGCGTCGCGGCAGCAGAAGGGTATTCCCACCACCGGTGTCGCCGCATCCCCGTGCTAGCGAGCACCAGAGCGTCAAAGAGATGTCTGAACTCGAGGTATGTGAAATCCCGCCGGAAGACTACACCCGATGGGATGATGTCGTGAAGGAGTCTGTCGAGGGGACCGTCTTTCACCTGAGCGACTGGGTAACGACTGTTGGAGGATTAACCGGGAGGAAGACCACGATTCTAGGAGTCTATAGGCAGGACGACCTTCTTGGAGGCTGTGCGCTCTACGTGCGCCCGTTCCCGGTGCTCTCCCTCGCAACGACAGACGCTTCCATGACGCCGTTTGGAGGGATCTGCATCCTCCCATCAGAGAGCATAAAAGGCAAGAAACAACTGCTCCACAGGCACTCGATCATGGGGGCGCTCAGGGACCACCTGGCAGCGCACTTCGATGCAGTCCACCTGACGAACTCTCCCGGGCTTGTGGATATACGCCCGTTCACCTGGGACGGGTGGAAGAGCAACGTGCTCTTTACCAACTATCTCGTGCTGAAAGATGCCGTTGCCGACACCACGTCACGGACCGTGAGGAACGCCCTGAAACGGGCAGCAAAGAACGGGATCTCCGCGGAGAAAAAGATCGACAGCGGGGCATACAATGTTCTTTTCCGGAGAACGTTCCAGAGACAGGATCTTGCACCGCTGGTCCCTGAAAAATTTCTCAATGGTATGATCTCCCTGATCGGTTCGAGGGAACTCGGTGAGATGTGGTGCGCAAAAACACCGTCAGGAGAGATCGCGGCCTCAACAATTGTTGTCTGGGACAGTCGGCACGCACACGCATGGTCGGCAGCAGCCGACCCGGAACTGAGGGAGACAGAGGCGCATACGTATCTTTTCACCGAGATCTGTAAGGATCTGCAAAGCCGTGGATTTAAGGGGTTCAACCTCCAGACAGGCAACACACCACGGTTGACGGCGTTTTACGCGAGTTATAATCCTGTCCTGACCCCTTACTATCAGGTCGCAAAGATTGCTCCCAGGGCAAGAGCCGCCTACGCCGCCAAGAATACTATCGATACCTTTATCGGGCGCAGATGGTGAACGGGGGCTCGATGAGCCGCACCCGGAGACCCTGGAGGCTGGCCGGAATCAGGTACGGGTCAGAGCAGGGCTCACCCTCGTCCCTAGTAGAGCATTTCAGCTAACATTTCCCATGAAAACCGCCCCGGTTTGGCGGGTGGGGGAATCACGGCTCTATTTGTGCCCCGGGTCCGGCCTGTGGGGGAGGGGGCGAGCCCCCTCCCCTGCCCCCACCCCCCCGGGATGATAGCCACCACGGTCCACTGCCCAGGGAGCCCGGGGAATAGGTCGCTTTCATGCGGTACAGCCTCTCGCTCCGCCCCATGAATTCTCCCGCACGGCTTTCCACGAGAGGCTGGTGATCGCTCCGGCGTATCGCAAATTAAGGTGAAATAGTCCACTAGTACATCGATTCTCAATTCCCGGCACGCTCAACGGAGGGGAGTATCGATCTCGTTTCACACTTTCCGGGGGTTTGCATCCCGGGAATGGCTTTTCCCGGGTATCCCCACGCACTGCCCCCGCCCCCGGGGGCGGGGTGGGGAGACGAAGAGGAATGCTCCGCGGGGGGATGGGGCGAAGGCCATATCTGGCCTGCTAATTTGGAATCGCTCCACTAGATGCGCAAACCCTGTCCCGGATGCGAATAGAGACGCAGGTCTCCTATTACCCAAACCCGGACGTTTTCATGCGGTTCTCCGTGAGCCTATCCGGGTGAGGAGCTCCACGACGCCGGTGATATCCTCGGGGGTAACATAATAGTGGATAGGGATGTTGATGAGATGACCCGCGATATATTCACTCGTCTGTAGATCCTCCCTCCGGTGCGGGACAAGGACGTCATAGGGGTAGGTGAGGTGGACTGGCTTGGGCCACTGGAAGTTTCCAAGCTCAAACCCACGCTTCCGCGCCTTCCTGGTGATCTCTAGAACACTGTATGAGGTATTGTTGAGCACGTTCAGCTTCAGGAACGCCGGTTGCTTTTTTCCCGATATAGTAAGCATGCCATATGCATCATGCCCATCCAGTTCGGCAAGATACCGCTCCGTATTCTCATTCCTGGTTCTGTTTACGGCATCGAGATGGTCCAGCGCGATACAACCGACTGCTGCTCTGTAAGCGTTCATGAGCAGGTGCTCAGACTCCACACGCTCTCGGGGAGGGGTCCGGAACCTATCCCTGAAACTGAGTAATCGACGGGAAACCCGTTCCGGAAGGATCCCCAGCTGAACCCTTGAACGCGACCTCCTGACATGTTTTTCCAGGTACGGGAGGAGCGCCGCCCGGATCTCCTCCTCTGTGGCGCCCTCCTCCACCAGGCCATCCATCTCCTCAAACAGCTTCCCATCACGCCGGTAGCATTCTTCTCCAAACGTCGCCGCCAGTCTCTTCTTGTATTGCGACCGTTCCAGTGCAAGATACTCAAGAAGCATCCCGTAGACAAAACACTTCTCCGGATTCAGGGGCACCCTCCGGTAGGTGTCGACGGTTTTTTCAACAGCACCGATCAGGTCGCGGTTGTTGACAGCGAGGATCCCCCCCTGGCCGGTCGTCATATGTTTCTCGTAGTTGAAACTGAATATCGACATATCCCCGAACGTGCCGACGCCTTTCCCACCAAAGGCGGCACCAAGACACTGGGCGCAGTCTTCTATCACATAACATCCGTTCTCACGTGCAAGGGAAGAGATCGCATCGATATCACAGGGAACTCCAAAGAGGTGCGTTGCAATAATAACTTTAGTCTTCTCTGTCACACTCTTCTCGATTGCCACAACGTCCGCGTTCAGATCAGCAGGCGAGTTGTCGATGAGAACAGGTTGTCCCCCCGCGTCCAGGATAGCGTCGATAACGCCCTGAAACGTGAAACTCTGGACGATCACCTCATCCCCGGGTGATATCGGGAGAGATTTCAGCGCTATGAGGAGGCCTGCACGCGCCTGGTTTGTTGCGAAACACCTGGGAGCACCGATATAGTGTGCGAACTTTCTCTCAAACTCTCTAATCATATCCTCGTCGAGCACCCGGTCAGAATGGATGCAATCCACGATCTCTTCGATGTTCAGGTATGAACCAAATCTGGCCAACATTCCCTATCACCCGAAAAAGCACAACCGGCATACCAGGCATCATACCAGGCACGCAGACCCGATTGGATCGTCTTCCTGGTACCACCGAGTGCCTGTTTAGGGGCAATACCCGTCCTCTGTATAAATAGTATTTGGCAAAAACGGAATCAGGAAGATGCAAAGCCAGGTACCCGGCTTTAGCAGTGGAAGGGTGTCAAGCAACCCTCTGGTATCGTTCTGAAACTGCACTGCGGCAGGAGTGTTCGCACGCTGAGCCGGCGGCGGGGATTGTTCCTATCCGGGATGCCCTTGCGATCTGCCGGATCTCATCCCGGAAAAAGATAATCAGGGCCCGGGCCGGACCACCGACTGCTTACGTCCCCCGGGTTGCTTCAGCAGGGCGCACCTGCCCGTGCTGCGGCAGGATGATCCAGAGCAGGATGTAGGCGACAATACCAGGGATGAACCCCGTGATCGCGGTGATGACAACCCAGATCACCCTGATGATATTCGGGTCGATCTCAAAGTATTCTCCGATGCCGCCGCATATCCCGGCGATCCACCGGTCAACCGTTGAACGGTATAACTTCTTCATGACAGTTCCCCGGGGTGCTCACTTTGCTGTATGGATAATAGATGTTTCCCCGGAGAGCAGGGGGAGGACCCGGGTGGATACGCCGGGAACCCGGCGGTTCAGCCGGATGCGGGACGGACAGCACCAGACTTCCGGTGCTCAGGTCCGCGGGACGGGGTACAGGCATCACAACCGCTGCAGGGAAGAGTCTCAAACCGCTCCCCAAAGTACTCGAGGATCTGCCGTCTCCGGCACCCTGCCGCGATGCTGCAGTAGTCCACCATCTTCTGCAGTTTTGAGCGTGCAACCTCCCGCTGGAACTCAGAGGGGAGGTCGCGGTCGATGAAGGACCTCAGGCGTTTTGCGTCGTCGTCATGGTAGAAGAGGATGCAGTCGCTCTCGCCTCCGTCTCTCCCCGCCCGGCCGCTCTCCTGATAGTAGGCCTCAAGCGTCTTTGGTATATCGTAGTGGACGACGAACCTGACATCCGGCTTATCGATACCCATACCAAAGGCACTTGTCGCACAGATGACCGGAACCTTCCCGGTCATGAACCGGTCGTGTGTCCGCTCCCGGGCCGCCGCCGTCATCCCGGCATGGTAGGGGAGTGCCGGGACACCATCGGCACGGAGCCGGGCCGCAAGGGTCTCGGCCCCATCCCTCGTTGCGGTGTAGATGATCCCTGCATCCGTTCTCCGGCCCTGCAGGTAGTCACGGAGGCGCTCGTATGCGCCCTCTTCTTTCTGGACGACGACATACCTGAGGTTCTCCCGGTTGAAACTCCCGACGTAGACCGAGGGGTTGTTGAGGTTGAGCTGCCGCGCGATATCGTCACGGACGTCCGGCGTCGCAGTCGCAGTCAGGGCGACCATCGGCACCTGCGGGAACCGCTCTTTCAGGACCTGGAGCGACCGGTACTCGGGGCGGAACTGGTGCCCCCACATCGATATGCAGTGCGCTTCGTCGACAGCGATGAGCGTTATGGGGAGGGATGCGATGAGGGCGAGGAAGTCATCGCTGACCGCCTTCTCAGGCGAGACGTAGAGGATCTGGACGACACTCTCTTCAAGTTCCGAGAGGATCCGCCGCGTCGCTACGTAGGAACAGGAGGAGTTCAACGCTTCTGCAGAGATCCCGCGGGCTTGCAGGTCGTCGACCTGGTCTTTCATCAGGGCGATGAGGGGTGATATCACGAGCGTCACACCGTTGCCGATGAGCGCGGGGACCTGGTAACAGAGCGACTTGCCCCCTCCTGTCGCAAGTACCGCGAGGACGTCGCGCCCCTCCAGGAGGTCCTGGATGATCTCCTGCTGGTAGGGTTTAAACGCCGTATGCCCAAAGTAGCGTTGCAGGATGAGATGCAGGCGATCCATTGCTATAACTGTGGGCGCTCTACCGGCATAGTATCTTCGCAAGGAGAGATTCCGGCAGAACCGGGCCCGATCGGGAAAACGCCTGCGATGGTGCGCAAGGCTGAACGGATGAAGATCAATGCTCCGGGTGCATCGTACTCCGCTCTATCCCATGCAGTGGACCGTAGTGGGCCATTTCACCTTATCGTGTGGATCCTGGTGCAGATCGCCACCTCACGCGAAGACGCGAAGACGCGAAGGGGCAGTAACCTCACGGATTTCGCGCTTTCGCGTGAGGCGGTATTGCATGAACAATATCAGATAAAAAGCTCCAGTAGTAGCTATCGCATTGGAGGGACCGGGGAGGGAGCCTCACCCGGAAATCTCCTCCCAGAATCCGGCGACTGCTGAGAGGATCCTCTCCCGGAGTTCGGCAATCCGCGCCTCGTCGACCTGGTGAGTCCCGGGGTCGATATACTCTTCAGTCTCATAGAGGTCGCGATTGATCTCAATCTGAATCCAGGGAGTCCGTGTCCGCCGGTGGTGCGCAACCGTTATGAACCCGCCCCTGAAGGGTTCGTTCATCGCAACCCGCCCTTCCCCGTCGAACTCTGCCTGGAACGACCGGGCGAGGGCTGAGAGCCACTCCGGCGGGCAGGTCACAAGACCCCCCTTCCGGAGAGGCTTCCCGAATCGATCGCCCCTGTTGCTCAGGCAGAAGAGTGGACGCGGACGTCCGGCGTCTATCCTGACCGGTGGGGCCTTCGGCAGCATGCTGTGGCAGTCGAAGGCGACCTCAACAGGATGGGTATCGATGACATCGGCCAGCCGGTTATGGAACGGGAAGTAGTATTTCTGCAGGAGGGTTCCTATCAACTCCCTCCCTGGCACCAGACCCTTCCGGTATACCGGGGTCCCATCCTGCGTGATGACCTTGATCACGCCATCCTGGGCCCGCGGCGGATACTCATAGGGCGCCCGGTTGGTGTCGACAAAGATCCGGGAGACCTCAAAATCAACCAGGGCCTCCACTGCATCATCGAACCCGTAGAGGAGGCGGGTATGGGGGTCGCTGTTGAAGACTATCTCCTTTCGCGAGAGGTTGACGAGACCGCGGACCTCAGGCGGAACTGAGACGCCGCCGTGGGGGACGGAGAAGAGGAACGGGTAGCGGCCGCTCAACCTCTCCTCCCTCCCACCCGGTGTTCACGAGAACTGATGCTCATGCTCTTCCCGGTAGTATGGGGATAACCGGGTACAAAAGTGCATTGGTCGCTGGGTACCCGGTCAGAACCTGCCGCCGGGGTGCCCGGTTCCAGCGGGGATCCGGCCGGATATGCATTTATCTCTACGGGGTAATTGGTTATTATGAGGTGACCAGGACGATATGACAGGAAACACAGGAAGAGAGCAATGGTCATCAACTCTGGGTTTCATCCTTGCAAGCATCGGGTCGGCAGTAGGAATCGGGAATGTCTGGCGCTTTCCCTACATCGTGGGTGCCAACGGCGGCGGCGCGTTCCTGATCCCGTACCTGATCTCAGTCCTCCTCTTCGGCCTCCCCCTGATGGTGCTGGAGTTCGCCATCGGGCGCAACACCGGGACATCGGTGGTCACCGCCTTCCGGTCCATACAAGGACGGTTCTCCTTTGCGGGCCTGGCCGTCGTCGCCATCGCGAGCCTTGTACTCAGTTACTACCTCGTGATCACAAGCTGGGTGCTTGCCTACGCCCTCTTCTTTGCCCTCAACCGGCCGGTCGACTTTGGTGCGTTCACAAGCTCCTATCTCCCGCTCATCTTCTTCCTCCTCTCCGGGATAGCCGTCTTTCTGACAGTGCGCTCCGGGGTCAGGGAGGGAATCGAGAAAGTTTCCCGGGTTCTCATCCCGGTCCTCGTCGTGATCCTCCTCTTCCTCGTGGTCTTTGCGCTCACCCAGGCAGGGGCCATGGACGGAATCGGGTTCTACCTCTCCCCTGACTACTCAAGGCTTGCCGACCCGACCGTCTGGACCGCGGCGTTCGGGCAGGCCTTCTTCTCGCTCTCGGTGGGCATGGGCGTTATGCTCACCTACGGGAGTTACCTTGAGGGAGGAGACCTCTTCCGGAACGCCTCCGTTATCGCCGTCGCTGATATGCTGATCGCGATCCTTGCCGGACTCGTGATCTTCCCCCTGGTCTTCACCGCAGGCCTCGACCCTGCAGCCGGGGTGAACCTCACGTTCATCACTCTGCCCGCAGTCTTTACCGGGATGCGGTTTGGTATGGTCCTCGGGGCGCTCTTCTTCGCGATGCTCTTTACTGCGGCACTCACCTCTGCGGTATCCATGCTTGAGGTCCCGGTGGCGGCCATGATGGACTCGCGCGGTTACTCCCGGAAGCGTGCGACGCTCCTCGTCTTCGGCGTAATCATGCTCCTCGGGCTCCCGTCAGCCCTCAGTTACACGGCCCTGGAACTCGAGCTCCTCGGGACTCCGCTCCTCGACCTGAACGATTATCTCTTCGGGACAATCGGTCTTATCGTCGCAGGACTGATCATAAGCATCGTCGGGGGATGGTATATGGACCGTACCCGGGTCTGTACGGAGATCGGAGGGTGTGGGTGGCAGCAGAAGATCTATATGGCGCTCATCCGCTACTGCGTTCCGGCGATCCTTTTGATCACGCTGATCGCAAGTCTTCTCCAGGCTGCGGGGTGAGCGGCCGGGTCCCGGGGATCCGCCCCCTCCCCCTCAAGGCGACCGCCCGGTGAGAGCCGGGATGATGGGGTTATGCGATTGGGGCAAGACTGCCAATCACCCCATTCATAGGAGGTACCCATGTGGCCCGGTCCTTGCGGTTGCACCCGGGCACCAAAAAAGAGTTACGGGGACTGGATGAACCAGCCGGTCTGGGTGTTGTCGAGTGCGTCCCGGGAGTTCGACGCAGTCACGAGACTGACAACGACCATGGTGAGGGCCGAGATCACGAGCGCATAGAGGCTGAAGTGCACCGGGAGCGGCGCCACAAACTGGTGCCAGTAGCCAAAGACTGTGGCCGCGACGAGCCCAAGCCCCATGCTCGCGATCGCTCCTTCCTTGGTAGCCCCACGCCAGTAGAGCCCGGCGAGGAGCGGGACCGCGAACGTCGCAAGCATGACCCCGATGCCCATCCAGATCAGCCAGGCAAGCATCGGCGGCGGGTTGATAGCAAGCCAGAGCGTGCTCCCGGCGGCAACGACGACCGCGACCTTCGAGACGAGGAGCACCTCCTTATCAGGCGCCGAAGGCCGGAGGATGTTTTTGTAGATATCCCACGCGAACATGGTCCCGACGGTGAGCATGAGCCGGTCGGTCGTGGACATCACCGCCGCAAGGACGATCACCGCGAAGAGCGCCCATAACGCCACGTTCGGCATGGCATATTCGACACCCGATATGAAGGCGAAGTCCTGGGCGTTCACGGTAGCAGGGAGCACTATCGTCCCCTCCTCGACGAGCGACCGCACGGCAAACCCGGTGAACTTCACCAGGAACATGACGACCCCGTAGATGCCGAACGCAACCAGCGGCGCCCACTTGAAGTAGCGGGCCTCCTTCGCCGCAAGAACGTTGTTGATGACATGCGGTGCGCAGGCGAGGCCGACCATCAGGAGGATCCCGAACGAGACAAGGAACTCGGGCGTCGCAAAGGCGTACGGGGCGTAGGCCGGGCTCGGGAACCAGGGTTCGACGAAGTTCGGGTCGATCCCTGCAAGCACGGTATTGATGTGGGAGAGCCCGCCGGCGCTGATGATGACGAACGGCGCCATCAGAAAGACGCCGATGATCAGGATACCGCCCTGGACCAGGGTCGTCCAGGATACGGCGTAGAGCCCCCCGACGACCGTGTAGGCGGTGATGATAATCCCGGAGATGAGCAGGGCTTCCCAGTGCGGGATGCCGAAGAGCCAGACGAGCACGATACTGATGGCGGTGTACTGCCCCACCAGGTAGACCAGCGAGACGACAATCCCGGAGAGGGCGGAGAGCCCTCGGAGCACCCTCGGGCTCTCGAACCGATCCGCAAGGTAGTCCTGGACGGTCATGTAGCCCCGCTCCTTCCCGACAGCGTGGAGTTTCACCCCAAAGACAATGATACAGAACGAGGCCGCGAGCGGCACAAAGATCTGTTCCCATATCCCGGG
>NZ_DAQR01000065.1:269-7188 GCF_002502935.1 Methanoculleus sp. UBA413 | reverse complement strand
TCCGGAGGAACCGGTATCTCTGATACCTATTTTTGAACATACTTTTTTGTGAGAGTCGATCCGGGCCGGGCGTTCAAAGATTCCTTGGGCTCAGTTCACCACGCCGCGGCATAAGGCCCCTCCGATTATCGCCTCACGTGAGGGACGATTGTCCCCACAGGAGCAGAGTTTGAGCACTGGAGGTGTGCGGGAAAATCGGAGGGCTTCACCGTGGGGGGCAGGGAGAGAGGGCTATCTCCCCTCCCCTGGGTGCCAGGTCCAAAAAAGATTAGATGCCGAGGATTTTGATCTCGTACTCTTTTATGACGATTTTGTTTACCCCTGACATGGTATAGGTGCCGCCTGAACGGCTCATATCCAGCGAACTGCCGGTCAGGTAGTTCTCCCATGCCACGGAATGGTCGTTATTGGTGTCTTCGTTGTATGTGACCTTGACATCGCCGGCAGGTGTGTATGGCTGCGTATTCGTCTTTTCCAGGCTCATCCTCACCGTCGCCATCCCTGACTTCGCCATCGGTTCATCGGTAGTGATGTTCATGAGGTAGATGACGAACGTCTTTGTGGGCGGGTTTGTTGTCGGGTCGACGTCGCAGAACCACCGCGGCTCGGCGAGCATCGCCGAACCTGTCGCCCCCTCCTGGCGTGTCATCACCGCACCGTTCTCGAGGGTGATCACCTCGGTGCTACGGTCGGACCGGTAGATCAGTGCGCCGGGGGAGAACGTTACGGTATCAAAACCTGCACCGGAGATCTCGAACTCCGGACTAGCCCCGTCTTTGGAACCGATCACCTCAAGTGTCCCCCCGCTCACCTGCAGTGTTGACTCCTTGTAGGGCACGTTCTTGAAGCAGAGACTCTTCATATCGTTCTGGATGACAATCATCGCCCGCTCCATGTTCTTCACGTCGGTGCTGCTCTGCTCTTTTACGAGCACCGGGTAGCCGTAGAGCGTAACCAGGCCGATGCCGGTGAGCACGAGCCCCAGGATCAGGATAAACCCGATCGCCTCTGAAACCGCCTTATCATTTATCTTCACGGTCGTCCCTCTCCCTAGAATCCTTTTGAGTCGTACTGGATCATGTTCCATCCTGCGCCGGTGGTGCTTCCGGTCACACCCTTCGTCGCCCCGATGCCGGCGATGGCGATTTTGCTCTGGATATCACCGGCCTGCACCTGGATAACCTGGTCGGCGCCTTCCAGCGCGGCATCCACAAAGTAGCCCCTCCCTGCGACGTCGTCGGGGATATCGAACTTCGTGGTGATGGTCCCGTTGTCGGGGGAGATGACGTAGAGGTCGACGATCCGGGTGCTGATCCCGTTCCCGATATCCACGAAGGCGTGGTAACGGAGTTTGTCTGCCGGCCCCTCCATGAGCGAGGCGTTCACGGAAAACATCATGACGATCATCAGCAGGAGCAGCACACCGGTGATGATGATGTACTCCATGAGCCGGGTGACCCCCTCCTCGTTCATTGGCTCAGTAATACACAGTCTCATCATACTCCGTCACCCCGTTGTTGTAGTGGATCTCTACTGGACGCAGTTCGCGCCCCGAGACGTCCCGCTTTTCACCGACAGTGAAACTGACCACGGCGTTCTTTCGTTCGAGGGAGATCTCGACGATATCCGTCTTTACGTCTCCCAGATGTCCATGGGTCTGAAGGACCTCGTAGCGGTCGATATAATCAAACACCGCCTCCCGAAGGTCCCGAATATCGTTCTTCGGGAACTCAAGCACTCCTTCCGCGGTCGTCTGCCCGACAAGCGCCGACTGGTTGACGATCAGCGCAAGGAAGAACAGCGCCACGGCGACCAGGAGCCCCATCAACACGATCCACTGGCCGTCTTCATTCATGCGCGCCATAGGAGCACCTCCACGAGGACGGCGTGCGTGCGTGAAGTTTCTATGTTGGGTATGTGGGAGTAACTTCCTGACGGCAGTTGCACCCACCGGGTCACTCGCACCGTGTTCTCACGCCCGGTGAACGATTCGTCTTCTGAGGAGAGCGGGATTGTGTTTACGCTGCCGCCCGATGTCCTGTAGGAGAGGTAGGCCTGGGCTCTGAGATCAGCGTCGGCGTCTCCGGCCCGCATCTTACAGTTATCGAGGAACTCGTTTCGGAGCGCATCACCGCTCCCGGTACCGCCTTTGACGAACTCGACCAGCTGGTTCTTCCCACCCACACTATTAGGTGTATCCATCATCGCAAGCACATCGCTCCCGAGCTGCTCAAGCTGCATATCCGGGATGTGTGTATCCCCGGTTGTGTAGATGCTCGTCGTGCTGACGACGATGTACGCGGTCAGGAGCATGATGATCCCGGCCGCGACACCCTCCATCGTGTAGAGCTGCCCTGCAT
Source organism: Methanoculleus sp. UBA413 (assembly GCF_002502935.1). Taxonomy (NCBI): domain Archaea; kingdom Methanobacteriati; phylum Methanobacteriota; class Methanomicrobia; order Methanomicrobiales; family Methanomicrobiaceae; genus Methanoculleus; species Methanoculleus sp. UBA413. The sequence continues at coordinate 4,828 of NZ_DAQR01000065.1, read as the reverse complement.
CGCTCACCATATCGCCACCTCCAGGACGCCGGTCTTCAGGGGCGGGGAGTTGACGTTATCGTAGTTGTACGGGAAAGTGCCGGCGATGTTGGTATGCGGCGGCTCATCTTCCTCCTCCTCAAAGTTAAACCGGATATCCAGGATGCTGTTTGGGCCCATGAAGGTCATGAAGGCTGGTTTTAGTACCAGGGAGATGCTGGAGTTGACCGGCTCGTTTGGCGTGAGGCTGTGTGAATCCTCGTCGAGATGCAGGGTGTAGAGATCCGGTTCCTCCTCACTGTACGAGAGCCACCGAAGTGGGACAGGCGGAGAGTCCGGCTCTGCCTTCTGGAACGTCACGCTCTTGAGCGTGGCGCTATCGTAGGTATTGTTAAGATAGGCATCAAAATTCGTGATCGTCACATTCACTGGCTCTATCCTCGGATCGATCCGATAGGCCGGGCTGACGGTCGGGTCCAGAAGGTGGCCGAAGTCGAGCCGAACAGTGAAGTTTCTCGCGGTAGAATTCTGCCATTCAGGGGCCGACGGATCAATGGTATATGCCGAACTGATACTCTCATTAATCTCCGCCACGCTCGGCTCCTTGATCTTCACCACCCGGCGGATGTAGCCGTAGCCGGGAGGGAGGGGGTCGCCGGTCTGCCAGAGGTCGTTACCGCTGGAGAGCGAGATGTTATAGGAGTAGGGGTAGTCGCCGAAGATCACCTTGTTGTGGTAATCGTCCTCGGTGAAAAACGGGTCTTCTGTGGATGCATTCTCAAAAAACCTCTCAACCTTTGTCGAGAGGAGGATATTCGGGGTATCCTTCGAAACAGCAAGCCCCATCCGCTGGATCTCGTCTTTATGGTCCCGGCCGTACTGTTCCCACGGGGGATTGACCGGCCACCCAGGGTCCTCGACAAGGATCACCCCGGTCCTGTAGGCGACCGCGTCGTAGTCGATGCCGCTGCTCTCGAGCCCGGCGAGGAGACCCGGCACCATGCTCACCACCATGATCAGGGCGAGCAGGAAGATCGTGAAGCCTGCGAGGAAGTCAAGCGACAGCACCCCGTCGTCAGCCAGCGGTCTTATACGACCACCTCCCCGGAATCTGCCCGGAACGTGAGGGTCTCCATCCCTGCATCCGTTCGAATGGTGACCGAATAAACCCCCTCCGCGAGCGCGATATCTACCGTATCCGCACCCAGCCGGTCCATCACCGGCGAGAGCGCCCCCTCCTGGCTGCGAAGCAGATCCTCAGGGGGGAGAACAGCGGTGATATTCACCTCCTCCGTGGGCAGGGGAGCACGAAGCGAGATCTCCTTCCAGCCCCCGGCGCCGAACGTGAGCCACCGCACCTCTTTCCCATCCTGGAGGCCGAGGGCCCAGGAGGCAGCCCGGCCGTCGAGCCCAACGCCGCTGCCGAGAACCTGGTGAACCGCCGCCCCGGTGACGTTCAGGCCTCCTTCGGCCTTGAGCAGATCAAGTTCCGCAAGCGCCTCCGTGAGCGTGTACGCCTCCGGCGGTTCAGGCAGGTCGACGGGGGTGATACCCCCGCCGGTAGGCGACGGTGCGGGCGCGCCGAGACAGCCGCAGATCATACAGGCCGCGGCAAGAAGGACCAGGACTTCCCCGGGGATTTTCATGCAAAGCAGTCATTATACACCAGGGCATATAAATAACCACCTCTCCTGCATCATCAAAAATGTGCCGTCTAAACCGGATATTGGAAACGTGCAGACGACCGACAGCAAAGATATTTCACCGCCTGTGCAGAACCGCATCGCCGGGCGTTCGGCTGTTATATACCATGGGACCGCCCGGCACATCCCCCGGCAGGTTGCCATAACATATATCTATCAATTTGTAACAACAGCTCATGCAGGGTAAGCATATGTGTAGCACCGCACAGAAAGACAGCAGGCCGGCAGACAGACACGACCGGTTCGCCGAAGTAGTCAGGTTCCACGGCCACACCTGCCCCGGCCTCGCGCTGGGGTACCGGGCGGCCGAGACCGCGCTTGAACGGCTCCGCTCAGGCCGGGCCGAGGACGAGGAACTCGTCACCATCGCCGAGACCGACGCCTGTGGCGTCGATGCCATCCAGGTTCTGACGGGATGCACCGTTGGGAAGGGAAACCTCCTCTTTAAGGACTACGGCAAGCACGCCTTCACGTTCATCAGTCGCCGGACAGGCGACGCCGTCCGGATCATCGGAAACCCGTCATTCGACACCGATACGCTCGACCCTGGTCTTGCGTCGCTCCGGACGCGGGTGATGCAGGGTCAGGTCCCCGACGAGGAGTGGGCCGAGTACCGCAAGCGAACAGACCGGCTCGTCGAGGCAATCCTTGACCTGCCTGCCGAGACCCTCTTCTCCATCCAGGATCTCAATGTCGAGATCCCGGAGCGGGCCCGGATATTCCGGTCGGTGCCGTGCGAAAAATGCGGTGAGCTGACCGCTGAATCGCGGGTCAGGGTCGAGGACGGCAAGTTCGTCTGCCGCGCCTGCTCGAAGGAATACTCCCGGCGCTGGTGAGGGGACCGCCCTCACCGCACAATTTTTGCTATCGGGATCTCGAGGATATCCTCGGCGCCCGCATCCTTCAGGTGCGGGATGAGACCGTTGACGAGCCCTTTCTGCACCACTGTCTGGATACTGAAGTAGTCGATGCCGTGCAGCCTGCTGACGGTTGGCTTCTTCATCGCAGGGAGGACCTCGATGACCCGGTCGAGCGCCGCCGACGGCACGTTCATCGTCAGGAGCGCCTGGTGGCGCGCCTCGATCACGCCGAGGAGGAGTGTCGTGATCTCCTCGATCGCCTTCCGCTTCTCCGGGTCCCGGAGGGACTCGTGGTTCGCGAGGAGCGCGGTATGCGACTCCATGATCTGGCCGATGATCTTTAACCCGTTCTTCTTGAGCGTGCTCCCGGTCTCGGTGAGGTCGACGACGACGTCCATCAGGTCGGGAACCTTGGCCTCCGACGCGCCGTAGGAGGCAAAGAGCCTGACGGGAACCCCGATCTCGTTGAAGAACCGCTCCGTGATCCGGGGATACTCGGTCGTCACCCGGCTGCCGGGCCGGATGGCAGTAACGCCGTCGATCGGTTCGTCGCGGTGGACCGCGACCACGATCTTCACGTTCCCGTCGCCGGTCTTGCTGTAGGAGAGGTTTGCGACCTCGGCGACATCGGCGCCGCTCTCCTGGACCCAGTCAAGCCCCGATATCCCGAGGTCGAAGTAGCCCATCTGGACGTAGAGCGGGATCTCCTGCGGCCGGAGGATCTTCACCTTCCCGATCCTCGGGTCGTTGATGCGGGGGTTGTAGTCGCGGTCGGTCCGCCTGACCTCGAGGTCCGCCTCCTTGAAGAGCTGGAACGTCTGCGCCTCAAGGCTTCCCTTGGGGAGAGCAATCGTGATCATAAGAGTTGATCGGGCAGAAAAAGAGTTAAAGATGATGATATGGGTTTTTAGTCGATTGTGTGGATGACGAGCCCTGAGAGGAGTTTTGGCTCGAACCAGGTGGACTTCGGGGGCATGACGCCGTCCGCGTCCGCGATCGCAAGCACCGTCTCGACCGCTACCGGCTGCATGGCTACCGCGAGAGCATACTCACCGGAGTCCACGAGGCGCTCAAGCTCGGAGAGCGGTTTTGCCCCGCCCATGTAGTGGAGCCTCGGGTCGCCCCTGGGATCGGTGATGCCGAGCATTCCTTCGAGGATCTCCTTCTGCAGCACCGAGACATCGAGCGACCCAACCCGGTCGGTTGGGTCTGCAACCGGCCGGGAGACCTCGTACCAGGTCTTCTCCAGGTAGAAGTGCATGACGTGCATCGGCGCATCAGTGGTCGCGAGCGGCGGGACCTGGTAGCCCGAGGTGTCGATCTCCCCGTAGGGCTGGACGTTCCAGCCCGCCTTTAAGAGGGCACCGATGAACCCTGGGAGGGTGTAGTCGCCGAGGTCCGCAACAAGCCGGCTGTAGCCGTGGATGCGGACGCGGTCGTGGGCAAAGAGGACCACCATGAACTTCCCCGCCTCTTCGGTGAACCGTCCTTCGCTCCTCCGCCGCTCGGCCACGTTCACCGCCGACTTGGCACGGTGGTGACCGTCTGCAATGTAGGTCTCAGGCACGGCAGAGAAGAGTTCTTCAAGGCGCGAGAGTATCCCATCGTCGGTGACCTGGTAGACCTGGTGGAGCACCCCCGAACCGGTTGTGGTGCTTCCGTCAGGCTCCGCCCCGTCGATGAGGGAGTGGATGTAAGAGAAGATCTCGCCGGGGTCGCGGTAGAGCAGGAAGACGAGGCCGGTGTTCGCGCCGACCGCGTCGATGTGCCGGGTCCGGTCTTCCTCCTTGTCGTACCGGGTGAGTTCGTGCCGCCGGATCCGCCGATTCTCGTAGTCCTCCGTCGCCACGCAACAGACCAGCCCGATGAACTCTTCACCGTCCTGGACGGCGCGGTAGACGTACATCCCAGGCTCGGGGTCGCGCTGCATCCGACCGTCTGCAAGCATGTCATCGAAGACCTCCCGCGCCCGCTGGTAGACCCGGTCGTCGTTCGGGGGGAGGTCGGGGAGTTCGGC
>NZ_DAQR01000065.1:0-134 GCF_002502935.1 Methanoculleus sp. UBA413 | reverse complement strand
CGCGCCCGCTGGTAGACCCGGTCATCGTTCGGGGCGATGTCTGGGAGTTCGGCGTCAGGCCGGCTGACGCGCAGGAAACTCAGCGGATTCTTCTCGATACATTCCCGGGCCTCCTCTGCCGTCACCACATCGTA
>NZ_DAQR01000107.1:0-5553 GCF_002502935.1 Methanoculleus sp. UBA413 | reverse complement strand
GGGGTTCAACCGAGCTTGCACCTCGCCGATAGCCAACCCAGAACGCAGTGCACCCATGGTTGCGTTCGCGCCAATGGGGGCGAGCCCACTCTCGGCAGAGGCGTGTTGGGACGGCCTCAATAGGAAAATTATAGATAAATATCGAGAAGATACGTCCTTTTCTGCCGGACCCCTCACAGATATCTTATTCTGCAGCCCGGCCGCTCATATACTGCTCGAGGAGTTCGAGCGCCTCCCACTCCCGGGGACCCCCGCACTTCCGGGCAAGACCGGCGTGGTGCTCGATCAATTGCCCCAGCCAGGGATCGCGGTTCCTGACATAGCGGGTGGCATGAACCGTCGCGTCCACGATGCTGTAAAAACCGCGGTTCACCGGGTGCAGCCGAAGCCCGAGCACCTCCTCTTTTACGGGGATGAGCCGGACGATGATCGCCTCGTCGCTTGACCGTTCCACGTCGGCGGCAAACGCGGTCCAGGCCTCCACGTCACGGAGGCGGGAGACGACCAGCCCGTCGACCTCCTCCCTGACAAACGCTTCCCGGGGCAGGTCGTCAAACGCGGTCCTGACGTAGAGCACCGGGTCGAAGACGAAGTTCGCCACCACCCAGCGGTCCCGGGCGATGTTCCGGGCGGTATGACTCCCCCGGAAGAGGACCATGTGCAGGGAACCGCTGCGGTTGATGATCCCCATGGGGGCGGCGTTGCAGTCGGTGGTCGCGATCACCTCGTTGATCCCCTCGGCTAGCAGTCCCACTGCCACCCCTCCCCAAGCGCCACGTATATCCCGGCGATGGTGATGTCAGCGATCGAGCCCGGGTTGATCCCGCCCCTGATGCACTCGGCATCGAAGGCACAGAGATCGCGCCCCCCGCGGAGCACTTCATCTGCGCATCGCATCGTCCTCTCCGCCGCCTCCGCCCCGTGCTTCTTCGCGATGAAGGTGTCCGGCACTGACGCGAGGAGGTCGAGAAACGTCCGCACGATCGCCTCACGGCCATGCCCGTGCGCATGAAGCAGGTCTGCGCACCGGCGGGTCAGGGCGAACCCGTTCGTCCACTCCCGGGCGACCATATCCCGGGGCGCCGAGTATGCCATGATATCGGCAAGCGTCATGCCCCGCTCCCTGATCGCGGCGATCGACTCCGGGTCGTTCACGTCCAGGTCGTCGCTCTTCGCCACCCTGACCTGGGTGAGCCCGAATGCCGCGTAAAAATCGATCGCGTCCTGGACGTCGGTCCCGGCCACGACCCGGCGCGCCCCCTCGATGTCTCCCCCGAGGATGAGGGGGATGAGCAGGATGAACGCCCCGAAGTGGGTGTTCCCTCCGGCGTGACTGTTGGTGAGCATAACCGCCTCCCGGATCAGGCTCCCGACGCGACCGCCGGTCCGCTCAGCCGTCTCAAAGACCGGTCGCACGAGGATGGTCGAGGCAAGGAAGTGCTCGAGGCGGGTATCGGAATAGTCATGACACCGGTCCACGTTCCCGGGTTTCGGGTAGGCGCAGACCTCAAGCATCATCGCCATCTGCGCCTGTTCAGCGCGATTCGCTAGCGTTCTCTCCTTCATCGAATAACCTGTGCATGATCTCCCCGGCCAGGTGGTGCTTGCACCGCATGTACTCCCGCGCAGAGAGGCCGATCTGCTCAAGCGTCATGTTCCGGAACATACAGGGTGAACTGATCTTGCAGCACCAAGCAAGGCTCCCAAAACAGGTGCTCTTCCCCCCCTCGAGCGGAGTGCCCTTCACCGCATTCTGCTTGAGTTTCAGGTAATCTTCCCGGGAGATCCCGACCTTCTCAAGGGCCGGGAGGAGCGGGCAGGGCTTCACCGGCATACAGCAGAAAGCGAGCGCCCTGATGTCGCCGCCGCGGCAGAGCTGTTTTGGGGCGTTATACCAGCCGCCTTCATCGGCGGCCCGGGTGATGGCCGCATCCAGGCCGGCAAGCGTCCAGGGGTCGGATTTCCGGGCAAGCGAGACGAGGTCTGCGCCATGGGAGAAGGCATCCATCGCACGGTCGAACGTAGTGATGGAGTTGTTCGCGATCAGTGTCAGGGGAGAGACGTTCCTGATCTGGCGGATCTTGCTATGCCCGTAGTCCATCAGGTCCACGTGGAGGACGTCCGCCCCTGCCTTCCAGATAGCGCGGGCAAGACTGGCGTCATCGGCGGCGACACCGGCCCGGATCTTCACCGAGACGGTCACGCCCTCTGATTTCAGGGCGCGGATGATCTCGACGAGCCTTGCTGGGTGCTGCAGGAGGAACTCGCCGCATCCGGCCTCGATCATCGCCGGCTGTCGACAGTGGGCGTCGATCTCGTAGACCACCCGATCCTCGAACGCGCTGGCGATATCGGCGTAGGCAGCAGGGGTGCTCCCGCGGAGGTTGATACCGGTCACCACGTCGCTCGGTTTCAGGGCATCAATCTGCCGTCCCAGTTCTTCCAGGGGGTCGTCATACAAAAACTCTTTGCGGCCCTCCTGCGCCATCCGCCGGCTTGCATCGATGGTGGGACCGTCGATAGAATAGCCGCCGATGAAAGCGGCCCCGATATGAGCCGCCCGCTCAAGAACATAGGCTGCATCCACGACACCGGCCATGGATGCGATTGCCACCGGTGTTTTTACGATCCGATCGTTTATGAGGAGTTCAAAACGATCATATGCTTCCATCATGCTTCCATATCCGTTGGTGGTGTGAGTGGATATTGATTTGTATCGGCCCGCCGCCGGAGCCCGTCAGCCGGGATACCGCGCATCAGAATCTCTGCCCGTGCCGGCAGGCGAACCCCCGGATCAACCGGCTGGCCAAAAGCCGGTGGATGCAGGAGGTGATCTCCTGTTCGAATCCTGCTATCACATAGATCTGGAACCGGGCCCTTAAAAACAATCGGTAATTATTTTAATATAGTATCGTAGTACCTTGTAATATATGGGTAAAATCGGAATGTTACTGGTCGGGCATGGCAGCAAGCTCCCCTATAATAAAGAACTGATCGAGACCACCGCAGAGTTCATCGCAGAAAAGACCGATGAATATATCGTCAAACCCGGTTTCATGAGCATCAACGCACCAACAGTCGAGGAACAACTCGACGCGTTCCGGACGGAGGATATCGAGATTCTGGTCGTCGTCCCGCTCTTCCTCGCAAGGGGTGTCCACATCGACCAGGACATTCCCGAGATCCTCGGCCTCCCGAAAGGGGGGCGGAAAGGCACGTTCCGGATGAACGGGAAGACGGTACCGCTTGTCTACGCAAACCCCATCGGCAGCGATCCGCTCCTTGCCGAACTGATGCTGAAGAACGCGTCCGACGCGATCGCCAAACTGGATCCCTGACGACCATGCAGATCCTGGTGCTGGATACCATCCACGGCGGGGCTGAACTCGCCCGGGCACTCCGTGGTTCCGGCCACCAGGTGGACGAGGTGGACGTTTACCACGGGAAGGCCGGCATCCCGGTAGAGGAGGCGCTCGAGCGGTCCTACGACCTGGTCACCGCGCCGGTTCACCTCGACCCGGCCCACCCCCTCCTCCAGCGGCACGGCCCCGCAGTCTCGCATCACGAGATGGTGGGGTGGGTCATCAGGGGCCGCCGCACCCCGCACCCCTTCATCGAGATCACCGGAGCGCGGGGGAAGACCACCACCGCCCACGCTCTCGCCTCATTGCTGCCGGGCCCGGGCATCCTGCACACATCGACCGGGACCTACCGCTACCCGGAACGGGAGCGCCTCTGGAAGCGGAGCATCACGCCCGCCTCCCTGATCCCGGCGGCGCATGAGGCCCGGCGTATCGGGGGCTGGCTTATCGCCGAAGAGTCGCTCGGGGTAACGGGCGCCGGAGACGTGGCGGTGCTGACGTCGCCGGAGGATTACCCGGTCGCGGCGGGCCGGAAACACGCGATCACAGAGAAGTGCCGGCAGCTTGCCAGGGCGCGGATCGTGGTCCTCCCGCCCGGCATTGACCTCCCGGGAAGGACGGTGGCCGCCGGCGATATCGTATCCTTCGACGGCGCTGTCTGCCGGTACGCATGGGGCAGGATCACCGGCACGTTTGAAAACCCACTCTGCACCCTTGAGGGCTACCGCACACCACTTGCGCTTGCGGCAGCGACCGCCTGCGTGCTCGGGATCGATCCTGCGCCGCTTGCGGGGTTCGCCGCCCTGCCCGGCCGGATGGCGAGCAGGCGGGAGGGGAACCTGCTGATCGTGGACAACGCAAACAGCGGGACAAACGTAGAGACCACCGTGGAGGCCGCCCGCTACGCGCGGGCTCTCGCGGGAAACGGCGCCCTGACGCTCGTCATCGGTGAGGAGGCCCGGGCGATCTGTGAGGGGTTCTCCCCAGAGGATATCGCGCGGGCGGTATCGGCCGTCGGCCCGACAGCGACCGTCTATGTTGGGGAGGGGCATGAGGCGGCCACGCTTGATGAGGGGCTGACTCAGGCACGGAACATCACCCCCTCGGGCGCGATCGTCCTCGCGGTCAAGACATGGAGATAAGATTAATGCAGTATATTCAACCAAGACCGAGTTCAATTGTAGCGGCGCTCTACACCGCCCGCGACCTGGGCGTGGACGTGGCGATCCTCCACGGGCCGTCGGGCTGTTCGTTCAAGCACGCCCGTCTCCTCGAAGAGGACGGGATGCGGGTGCTGACAACGTCGCTTGCCGACAACGAGTTCATCTTCGGCGGGCATGATCCGCTTGTGCGGGTGCTCCGCCACGCTGAGGAGGAGTTTTCGCCCCACCGGATAGCGGTCGTCGGGACCTGTGTTGCGATGATCATCGGCGAAGACCTCGAGTCCGCCATCCACGATGCCGGGGTCACCACGCCGACGATCGCAGTGGATATCCACGCCGGGTTCCGGGAGAACATCGACGGCGTGCTTGCGACGCTTGAGCCGGCGGCCGCTGCCGGCTGGATCAGCGACGATGAACTGGAACGCCAGCGCTACCACCTCGGGAAGGCAAACGAGGTGGAGCGGCTCCGGGGAGCGGCCTCCCGGAGTTACATCGAGCCATCGCGCGGCGACCTCAAGCACATCGCCGCAAAACGTCTCGTGGAACTTGCCGATGAGGGCGCGAGGGGGGTTGCGGTCATGAACGCGAAGAAGGAGACCGCCTATATGTTCGCCGACGAACTCATCGGCCTCCATGATGCCTGCCCGGACGCTGCGATCACGTATCTCGCAAACCTGGAAGACCGCGGTCTCCCGAAGGTTCGGGAGGATGCCGCCCGGATCCTTGCCGGGATGCGGGAGCGCGGGGTCGACCCAGAACTCATCGGGGCGCTGGACGAGTACGGCGCCAACGGCACCGCGGTCGGGGAGCGGATCCGGGAACTTGCGCCCGACTTTGCCCTCATCGTCGGGGTGCCGCACGCCGTCCCGCCTGAGTACATGAAAGGAATCGAGTGCTTCTCGGTCACAAACGGCCCCCGGCAGGTGGACCCCCTCCGGGAGATGGGGCACCGCCACGTCATGGTCGAGATCGACCTGCACCCAAAGACCCTGGGCGTCCGTGAGATCGTCGAGAGCGAGTTCGGGGCG
>NZ_DAQR01000025.1:0-6741 GCF_002502935.1 Methanoculleus sp. UBA413 | reverse complement strand
CCTCACGAGTCTCCATACCGAACGTTCGCGCGTATGGAGTCTCCCCCTCCCCGCACAAGCCGGACCCGGAGCAGGGGAGCCTCCCGGTCGCCAATCCAGGGAGGTCTTCGTGGAAAATTCAGGTGAAATAATCCACTATGAGCCTTCGGTCCTCGTGTCGTAGTCCTCGTTTAAGACGTGCTCTTTCACCACCGACCCCTCCGGGATGATGACCTCCGGCCAGACCCTGGTCCCGGAATGGACGACCACATTGTTTTTCAGCACCACGTGTGGCCCGATGACCGTGTCATGCTCGATGTTGCACCCGGTGCCGACGAGCGTATCATTGTCGATGATGCTCCCGCTGACGGTGCTGTCCCTCCCGATCACCACCCGGTTGTAGATCGACGACGAGAAGACCTTGGCGTTGCTCTTGATGATGCAGCCTTCCCCGATGCTGGTGTACGGCCCGATGACGACGTTCTCCTCGATGATCGTCCCGGCACCGATCGAGACCGGCCCGATCACCCGAGAATGGGCAGCAATCGAGACGCTGTTTCCTATCTGGGCGGGACCCATGACCCGGGCGCCCTTGATGTAGAGGTCGCCGGAGATGTTCGTGAACCTGATATCCTGGAGTTTCCAGCGTTCCGCCTCCCGGAGCGACCGGGGGCTCCCGACGTCCGACCAGTTGCCGCGGGCAAGCCAGGCCTTCAGGGTATACCCCTTCTCCATCAGTTCGGGGAAGAGATTCCTTGCGAAGTCGAACTTCTCACCCGCCGGGATATGGTCAAAGACCTCCGGGTTGCAGACGTACATCCCGGTGCTCGCGAGGTTTGAGAAGATCTCCCCGGGGCTCGGTTTCTCCTTGAATCGCTTGATCTGGTAGTTTGCATCGATCTCGGCGATACCGTACTCGGTGGGGTCGTCGATGCTGATCAGCCCGATGGTGGTGATCGAGTCGTTATTGAGGTGCTCGCGGTAGAACTCAAGCAGGTTTAAGTCCACCACGTGGTCGCCGCCGACAACAAGGAACGGCTGCTCCTCGAGATACTTCTGGGCGTTCTTGACGCTCCCCGCCGTCCCGAGTTTTGTCTTTTCACGGACGTAGGTGACGTTGACCCCGAAGAGCGACCCGTCGCCGAGCGCTTTTTCGATCGCGTCGCTCATGTAGCCGAGCGTGATCACCACATCGTTGAACCCGAGGTTGGAGAGGTGTGAGACCAGGTGCTGGATCGAGGGTTTGTTGACGATCGGAACACAGGGCTTGGGACGCCCGAATGTGAGGGGGCGGAGCCGTGTGCCCTCCCCTCCGCACATTATGCACACCTTCATGTCACTCCGTTGTACGCGTATCGATTTAACCCTATTGGGGGAGAATCGGCAGGGTTCCTTGCACCGGTCACACGTTGAAGCAGGGGTCGGAGATCTACACAAAACCGGATCAGGAGGGCGATGAAGTAGAGCGAGAGGCCGCACAACGCGGGCTTTTCCCCGGGCTCTCCCTATGCAACGGCGTCAACGGGCTCCGGGAGCCTCCCGGCCTCCAGAGGGAGAAAATACTCAGGGTATTTTGCACAGGCTCACGAATGCTCCGGGTGCCTGCCCCCGGAGACGGCAAAGGCGCTCCGTGCCCTCTTTGACAGAAAACGTCCTCCGCGCACCAATCTCCCGGTTCCCACGATCCCGAAGCGGCGGTAATGCGCAAACCCTTTCACTGAACAGCCACATCAAGTCAAACAGGTTAAATAACATGTTAATCTGATCTTTTTATACGTCCATGCAGATCGAGGAAATCGTCACTCCCTATAGGAGGATCATACTCATAGCCATCATCGTCGGGCTCATCTCCGGCCTCGGCGCTCTCTTCTTTTTCGAAGGGTTGAAACTAGGGAGTGCGTTGTTCATGGAGGGCATCGTCGGGTTCAACCTCCCGAAGGAGGGGCAGACTGTCCAGGATATCAGTCAGTGGGCTCCTCCCGATAATCTCTGGATGATCCTCCCCGTCATCTGTTTTGGAGGGCTCATCTCCGGCCTCCTGGTCTACACCCTTGCCCCGGAGGCGGAAGGTCATGGGACCGATGCGGCAATAAAGGCGTTTCATAAGGGAGGACAGGTGCGCTGGCGCGTCCCGCTCGTCAAAGCAGTTACCGCCATCCTGACCATCTCGACAGGAGGGAGCGCCGGGTGTGAAGGGCCAACTGCACAGATATCGGCCGGTTTCGGTTCGATCACCGCTGATCTTTTAGGGCTCTCCATCCGTGAGCGGAGACTTGCTATCGCCACCGGTATCGGCGCCGGAATCGGTACGATCTTTATGGCTCCGCTGGGAGGGGCAATCCTCGCTGCAGAGATCCTCTACAGACAGGACTTCGAGACCGAAGTAATTGTTCCTGCGTTTCTGGCTTCTGTCATCGGGTATTCCATCTTCGGTCTGGTTGAAGGTTTTGAACCGGTCTTTGCCTCCTGTACAACCTTCTGGAACGTCTCCCAGATCCCTCTCTTCATTCTCCTCGGCGTGGTCTCAACGGCGGTCGGCCTGATCTACATAAACACCTTTTATGGGGCAAACAGGGTCTTTAAGGAGGTATTCGCCCAATTTAACCTCCCAAACCACCTCAGGCCCCTTACCGGGGCATTTCTCACCGGCGTGTTCGTTCTCGCTCTTGCGGCCTTCTCTCCTGAGACGGCAATCGTCGGGCTTGCCAGCCTCGGGACCGGATACGGCTTTACCCAGCTCGCGCTCTATAATATGCTCCCGATCGGGGTGCTGCTCATCCTCCCGTTTGCGAAGATCCTGACGACGTCGCTCACTATCGGTTCCGGGGGGAGCGGAGGCATCTTCGCACCGGGATTGATGATCGGCGGAGTGATGGGAGGCGCTTTCGGATCCCTGCTGCACCTCGCGCTCCCGGGGATTGTGCCTGCCGAATCGGTGCCGGTCTTCATTGTCATCGGGATGATCGCTCTCTTCGGTGCGGTCTCCCACGCACCGATCGCGGTCATGATCATGGTCGTGGAGATGACCGGTGACTTCTCCCTGCTCATGCCGGCGATGGGCGCCGTATCGGTCTCAGTCCTTCTCATCGGTCAGGCCACCCTCTTCCGCGAGCAGGTGCAGGACCGGTCCTGGTCAGCTGCTCACCGGGATGAGTATATGATCGAGATCCTCCAGGACATTCATGTGGATGATGTTATGGTGCCCCGTGACCGGATCGTCGCCGTATCGCCTGATGACAACATCGAGCGCGTGTTCCGTCTCATCGACAAGACACTGCACACAGGGTTTCCGGTCGTTGATGGGGAAGAGAAACTGGTCGGCATCATCGCTCTAGATGATATCAGGGACAACCGGATGAACGATGAGTTGCCGGTGAAGAACGTCATGAGTTCGCGGGTGTTCACCGTTCACCACGCCTGTACGCTGCGCGATGCCCTGAATCTGATGGTCGAGCATGACATTCATCACCTGCCCGTTGTTCCGGTAGACGATCCCAGGCTGCTCTCCGGATTCATCACCCGGACAGATATCATGAAGGCCTACGTCCGGAGAGCGTCACAGTCAACAGGAAGAGGTCACCATACCGGGTTCATTACCCTGGTCGAACCGGGTACGACAGCAGGAAAAAACCCTGACAGGAAAGGAATGACTGAAAATTGACAGCTGGTCTCCGGCTGCTTCCTCTCCTCTCTTCGACCGGAACCAGTACCGGCGGGGCCATATCCTCCCGGGTGGGACCGGACGAGTTCCTCAAGTCCGGTCTGGGTGGCATGAAGGAAGACCGGGTTTAAGATCTTCACGGGGGCAAGGATCCCCGAACCTTTATCCCATGTCGTGCAGAGAGTCTTTGGAGATGGCAGCGTTTGAATGTACGCTCTGCGGGAAGTGCTGCATGCACGCGGGCGGTGAACTCATCGAGGTCGAGAAGAGGCTCACGAGCCGGGACTACCTCTGCCGGCAGAAGATCGTCGGCGGCACGTTCCGTGCACGTGTCGAGGAGCGGTTCCTCGATATCTTCAGGGAGACTTCGGAGAACGATGCGCACCCGTCCTGGTGTCCGTTCCTGCGGGGCCACCCGGAAGAAGAAGGAACGTATGTCTGCACCATCCACGACAGCCGCCCCTCGGTCTGCCGGACCTACATCTGCTGCAGCATGCGAATATTTGCCGGTGACGGCCGGGAGGTCGGGAAGGTGAAAGGGAGAAGGAGCCTCGTCACCGAGGATGCCCCCCTGCGCCGCTGCTGGGAAGAGTCGGTTGCACCGCTCGGGACCGATAACGACGTCGCCTGGCGCAGTGAGGTTATCGCGATCCTCGGTCGTGCAGGCTACCGGGTCGAGGCCTATGAGTGACCGCGGCTCCCGGCGCTTGCCGGTCGTCGGCGGCCGGGTGCAGTGCACGCCGGATAAGGTCGTCCCCGTCGACCGGTGCGGGTTCTGTGTTCATTCCGCCCTTGTCGTCGTCGGGGGAAAAGAACTCCCGTCACCGGCACGCGCCTACTGCAGCCGGTGCCAGGTTACGTCCGGTGTCGATATGGCAAAAGTGGAGGCGGTCGTCTGCGACGACGCCCGGGGAGAGGGGTTCCGGAGCATCACAAGCATCATCAGCTGAGTGCACCGGGCCAGCGGCAGGGTGTACCTTTTTGCGGTGCGTGAGGCAGCTTTGTCTGATTGTTAGATGCGCTGGTGCGTGAGGGAGATCACTTCCGCCAGAACTCCCAGGGATGCTTCGTCCGGAACGGAACACCCTTCGCCTCCTTGACCCAGTCGGTCTCAATCGTATGGTGAACCAACCGGACTTCGTTGCGGAGCTCAGCGAGGACCTCTTTGACGTCCTCAAGTTCACGCTGGAGTTGGTTCAACTCTTCAAACGAGCGCTGCTGCCTCACCGGCGGCGTCTTGCCGTCCTTCCGGCAGGCAAGACCGGTCTCGATCAGTTCAAGGATCGCCTCGTTCCGGTCGAACGCGTTATCCCTGGCAAACTGATCGATCTGCTCCAGCAGGCCGGGATCGAGCGCAAACGAACACCTCATCACCATATATCATCCACTTCTCTAGAGATCTTGTTTTGTCTCTCTTGCTGATTATAGTGTCTGACAAACATTTTTTGAAGACGCCAGGGTATCTCATGGGTTGCATCCCCGACTATATAGCGTCTGCCGCCGCACCCTGCCCACGGCATCCGCTCCCTGCAACCATCTCTCATCGGAAAAAAGATATCCGGGTTCCTGAAGAACTACCCGGTTTCAACTGATATTTTCCATATTGTATCCTTTCTGGGCGAGCAATTCCTTAACCCGCTCGCGATGGTTGCCCTGCAGCTCGATCGAGGAGTCTTTGACCGTGCCGCCACAGGCGAGCTTCCCTTTCAGGAATTTTGAGAGGTCTTCGAGATCGATGTCGTAGGGATCGAGCCCCTCGATAACCGTGACCTCTTTTCCGTACCGCCGCCTGTTTATCTTTACGCTGATTCTCTGCTGTTCCTTTGCAACTTCTTCACAGATACATAATTCCTTTGGCAGTCCGCAGGTCGGACATATCCCACCGTTCATTGCATGTACCTTTCAGCTCTCGTTATATATTATTTGGCATGGTCATTCATCAATAATGCAGACGTCGCATCCCCGGGAGAGTACCTGGTCAGGCCGGCTCCGGTAGCGGTAGACGGTGACGCCCTTACACCCGAGGTCGTGGGCGAGGGAGAAGACGCGGGCGATATCGTCGGGGGTTGCGGACTCCGGGAGGTTTACCGTCTTTGAGACGGCGTTGTCCACGTGCTCCTGGAACGCTGCCTGCATCCGCACGTGGTGTTCAGGTGCGATCTCGATAGCCGTCCTGAAGAGGTCCCGGGTATGGGCCGCAAGAGGGAGACCCTCGATTGTCCCGTAACGCCGCACGTGCGCCGCCACGTCCCTCCCGCCGGCGGTCTCCGGCAGGAGTTCCCGGACGAGGTCGCTTACGATGTTGACCTGCTGCCCGTCGATCGTCCGGGTGTAGGCAAAGGAGAAGACCGGCTCAATGCCGCTCGTCGTCCCGGCGATGAGGTGGAGCGAGCCCGTGGGGGCGATGGTGGTGACGGTGGCATTGCGCATATCCCCTGAGTAGACAGACCCTTCAATCGCCGGAAACGAGCCCTTCTCAGCCCCGAGTTCCTCCGACCGCTCACGGGCCACAGTCTGGATGCCCGCCATCAGGCTCCCGGCGAACCGGAGCGCTTCGCGAGACTCGTAGGGTATCCCGAGGCGTATGAGCGCCTCGCTAAACCCCATGACCCCAAGGCCGATCTTCCGGGTAGCAAGGGTCTGCTCCCGGATCTCGGGGAGGGGGAACCGGTTGACGTCGATGACCGCGTCAAGGAAATCGATGCCGCACCTGACGGTGGTAGCAAGCAGGTCTTCGTCGATCTCGTGTTTCCTGATGCACCGGGCGAGGTTGACGCTGCCGAGGTTGCAGCTCTCGTAGGGGTAGAGCGGCTGCTCGCCGCAGGGGTTGGTCGCCTCGATGAGCCCAAGATGCGGCGTGGTGTTTCTCCGGTTGATCTCGTCGAGGAAGAGCATCCCCGGCTCGCCGGAGGCCCATGCCGACGTGGCGGCGAGGTGCCAGAGCGAACCCGGGTCGATGCTCTTCCAGACGCTGCCGTCGCGGGGATTGATGAGGTCGTAGTCCTCCCCGGTCGCCAGGCACCGGAAGAACCGCGCGTCGATGCCGACCGAGATGTTGAAGTTCGAGAGACCACCGGTCTGTTTGCAGGTGACGAACTCCT
>NZ_DAQR01000115.1:6478-20078 GCF_002502935.1 Methanoculleus sp. UBA413 | reverse complement strand
TCACGCTGCGGGGCGGGGCCTCCCCCCCTCCCCTGCCCCCACCCCCCGGGCGATTCCCACCACGGTCCGCCGCCCGGGTGAGCCGGGGGATACTCCGGATCCGGCATCAAGCTCATCGATACATTGCACCATAGGATACGGTCGCGCCAACGGGGCGAGCCCCCTCCCTTGCCCCCATCCCCCGGGGTGATTCCCACCACGGTCCACTGCCCGGGTGAGCCGGGGGATACTCAGCGTTTACCAGAACCAGCACAGGGGTTCGATAGAGTTTGAACCTCGCCGATAGCCAACCCGGAACGCAGTGCACCCATATGGGGTAAGTCCGCCCCACGGGGGCGGGGGTCTCCCCCTTCCCCGCACAGAGCCATATCCGGCCCCTGGCCGGCGATCGTCGACGGGATGACCTCTGGTATGACCCGGCGGTCACTCCTCCGGTTCCCGGTCGTTCTTTCGCGTCCGGCAGACGAGGTTGATCGCGTTGATCACGGCCTCGACAGACGCGAGGATGATGTCGTCGCTTGAGGCGCTGGCGTCAAAGACCCGGCCCCGTTCATCCTCGACGGCGATGGTGACATGCCCCAGGGCATCAGTGCCCCCCGAGATCGCCTCGATGCTGAACTCCTTGAGGTGGATGGGGGCCGGGATGATCCCGAGGATCGCTTTTACGGCCGCATCCACCGGCCCGTTGCCGACGCTTGAGAAGACATGCTCCTCCCCGTCGACGGTCGCCCTGACGCTGGCCGTCGGGATGACGTGGTTGCCGGTCATGACGGCGATACCCTGGAGTTCCAGGGTCTTTCCGTCAGGAGCGAGCTGCATGACGCTTTCAGCGATCTCGTAGAGGTCCGCGTCCGTCACCCGCTTGCCCCTGCCCGCAACCCCTTTCACCCGCTGGACGATCTCGTCGAGCTGGGCGTCGGTGGGGGCCATGTGCGCCTCGACGAGCATCTGCCTGACCGCGTGTCTGCCTGCGTGTTTGCCGAGTTTCAGCCTCCGCCGGTGGCCGACCATCTCCGGCGTCATGATCCCGGGCTCGAAGGTATCGGACCGTGTGATCACGCCGTGGGAGTGGATCCCGCTCTCGTGGGCGAAGGCGTTTTCGCCGACGATCGGTTGCGTGGGGGGCGTGCTCATCCCGGCGTAGCGCGAGACGAGTCTTGAGGTCTCCACGAGGCTTGTCGTCTTGATGCCGGTATCGATCCCGTAGATGGATTCAAGGATCATCACGGTCTGCGCGAGGTCAGCGTTTCCCGCCCGCTCGCCGATGCCGTTCACGGTCACCTGAACCTGGGAGGCCCCGCCCTCGACCGCCGCGATGGTGTTTGCCACCGCAAGCCCGAAGTCGTTGTGGCAGTGGACATCGATCGGACAACCCACCTCCCGGTCTATCCGGGTGATGAGCTGTTTCATGGCTGTCGGGGTGATCACGCCGACGGTGTCGGGCACGTTGATGATCGTGGCCCCGGCGTCCACCGCGACGCGGTAGACCTCCATCAGGTACTCCGGGTCTGTCCTCGTGGCATCCATGGCCGAGAACATACACCGATCGAGGTGGTCGCGGACATACGTGATGATCTCGCCGGTGGCCGCGAGGACCTGCTCCCTGGTCTTTTTGATGGTGTACTCGCGCTGGACGTCTGATGTCGGGATGAAGACATGGACCATATCGACATCGCAGTCGATGCATGCATCCACATCGGCTTTGAGCGACCGCGCGAGGCCGCAGATCTCAGCGTTCAGCCCGAGGCTCCTGATGGCCTTGACGATATCGCGCTCGGAATCGGAGGACGCAGGAAAGCCAGCTTCGATGGTGTGCACTCCAATATCGGAGAGATGCTCTGCAATACCGAGTTTCTCTTCACGCGCAAATGAGATACCCGGCGTTTGTTCACCGTCGCGCAGTGTGGTGTCGAAAACAGTGACGTTACTTTTCGCACGGCTATCGGTGAAGAAGACAGTACGCTTCAGCGTTCCTGAACGCATCGGCGTTTGTAGGTTTCATACCTACCCATTATACGAGGATATATATAAAGAATAACGTCTGCTCGGGGCGCTACCCGGGGGATTCAACGATATATTTAATAAGATCTCACGCTAACGTTATTAGAGCAGAGACCCGCCTTAACTCAGACTGGTAGAGTGCGCGGCTGTAGTATAGTATTCGCTCTCGGGCGAACTGCGCGGCTACCGCGATGTCCCCGGTTCGAATCCGGGAGGCGGGATCCACAAAACAAGAGTGCCCAGGTAGTGTAGTGGCCTATCATGACGGCCTGTCACGCCGTCGACACGGATTCGAATTCCGTCCTGGGCGTCAATTTCTCCCATTTTATCCTGCGTTGAGCGCATGCGTTATCGCCGTCGAAGGTGACACTTGATGCGCTCACTCCTGTTTCCCGAGAATCCCTGTCGTATCAAATAATTTCCCGTTGCGCATGGTATCTGACTGCCGTGATAATTGCAAGCCTATATATAGGAGAACTTATTTTTATTTAGTGAATAAAATATATATCCTATAATGCAGTATCCAGTGCATGCACGCTCTGCTGAAATGGGTTGAAAGTGACTCTGTATTCAATGCCCTGGGGATGCTTATCGCCGGGATAGGTATTTTTGCTTTCGTGAGCCTGATGCTGTATACCAGCGGGTTTCTGACCTGAACGGCAATCGGCGCGTCAGAGCATCGTATCCTGGCGGCGCCGATTCCCCGGAACCATCTGCTTCTATATCCTGCTGACGACTGGAGCATAGCATCTAAAATATCACGCCGTAGCCTCTCGTGTTGAGCATGAAGACCCTGTGATCGCTATACTTTCCCGGGACGAATGATCAACCCTTATTACAAATCCCCCTCAACGTATGATACTAGCGGCTACAGTCCGCGGACGTGACCGGTTATGACCTACAATACGCTACCAGAGACTGGGGACGATCGTCCAGATGAGCAGGACCTGCACACCCTCCTTGCCCGACTCTCAGACCCGGATAAGGGGGTGCGGGCGGAGGCGATGCATGGGCTGGTAACGATCGGAGGGCCCGCTGTTCCTGCCTGTATCGCCCTGCTGCACGACGACGACTGGAAGGTGCGCTACCGTGCGGCTGAGGCCCTCGGGCTTATCGGTGATGACAGGGCGTATGCGCCTCTCACTGCCGCCCTCGGTGACGGCAAGGATCACGTCCGCTACATGGCGGCGAAAGGGCTTGGGCTGCTCGGCGATCCTCGCGCGGTTGCGCACCTCAGGACAGTGCAGCGGGATGAAAACGAGTTTGTGCGGCGGAGCGCCGCCGCATCGCTTGGCAAGATTGGCGGGGTGGAGGCGGTCGCGGCGCTCCGGTCTGCCCTGGAAGACGAGGCGATTGGAGGCGTCCGCGAGGTGATCCTTGCGGCGCTCCGTGATGCGGGAGCGGACTAGTGCCGAGTCAATCATTCAACGTCGGATAGGGGCGTGCTCGTGCTCGTTGTCATCTTCAATGTAGAGATCTCCCGTCTCTCTTCGCGTCTTCGCGTCTTCGCGTGAGGGGTAATAGAGAGTACCGAAGTCTCACGCGAAGACGCGAAGGGGCGTTTCAGGGGATTATACCGAACTTCGCGCTCTCCCGCGTGAGACCAGAGTGCCCATCCCGGCACGTTCCAAAAATCTCTAAAATAAGGTGACACGATGCACTAGACCCACGATCACTCGCGGGCGACGATCACCGTGATGTTGTCGGTGCTTGCCGCATCCTTGGCGGCATCGATCAGCCTCCGGCATGCCGCACCGGGTTCATCGGCGATCGCAATACCCTGGATAACGCTCTCCGGGACGTAGTCGTGGAGCCCGTCCGAACTCATCACCAGGACCGACCCGGCGATATTCCGCTCGTCGAGGTCGACCTGCACCCTGACCTCAAGCCCGAGCGCTCTGGTCAGGATATTCTTCTTCGGGTGGAAGATCGCCTCAGCAGGGGAGAGCACCCCTGCGTCCACGAGATCCTGGACGTAACTCTGGTCGCGCGTATGCCAGACTGACGAGGGGGTGATGATATAGGTCCTGCTGTCGCCCACCGTGCCGATCCAGCACCTGCCCGACTCGCTGACGATCGCCGCCGAGAGCGTTGTTGCGGCATTCAGGTGGTTATCCCGGTTATAGGTATACACCGCGAAGTTTGCGTGCTGGAATGCACGTTCGAGCACTGTGGCAGGTTTCGCCTCCCCGAGCCCTTCGCCTGCGGTCTCTTCCAGGATCGCGACCGCCATCCTGCTTGCTACGTCTCCGCTGGCGTGCCCGCCGAGCCCGTCCGCGACGGCGAATACGTGATACCCGGCCACCTCCCCGGCAAAGTATGCGTCTTCATTCCGTTCCCGTCTACCCTGGTCGCTCATCGCCGCGTATCGGAGCCCCGACTCTCTCCTCACCTGTTCTGCACCACAGAATTCTCTGGGTGCCTGATCGAAGATTCTTTTGGTGTCAGAAGGGCTCTTCTCACGAGAATGCCGGTGAGATCCCGTTTTCTCTGGCGCACCGGATGGCATACTCATACTCCCGCGCTGTTATCGGACGCTGCAGTGCCGCGAGCACCGGGCTTCTTCCCCCTTCGGCCGCCCTCCATGCCGGGTGGTACTGGGCCATGATGTTCACGTAGGAGTCCCGCGAGATCTCCTCGGCGATAAACTTCATCACGATCTCGCTGTTTGCGAGGTTCCCGGGGAGCACCAGGTGCCTGATGATCATCCCCCGCACGGCAAGGCCGTCCCTGACCATCAGGTCCCCAACCTGCCGGTGCATCTCCACGAGAGCGGCCCGCATGTGGACGGTGTAGTCCCGGGCATGGGAGAGTTCCCACGCCACGTCGTCCTGCCCATACTTCGCATCGGGCATGTAGATGTCGATGACGCCGTCGAGGAGCCGGAGGGTATCCACTGAGTCGTAGCCGCCGCTGTTGTAGACCAGCGGGATGTTGAGGCCGCGTTCGGCGGCGATGACGACCGCACGGAGGATCTGGGGGACAACGTGCGATGGGGAGACGAAGTTGATGTTGTGGCATCCACGGTCCTGCAGGCGGAGCATGATCCCGGCGAGGTCTTCGCACGAGACCGCGTAGCCGACCCCGCATTGGCTGATCTCGAAGTTCTGGCAGAATTCACATCGCATGTTGCAGTTCGTGAAGAATATCGTTCCCGATCCGTTCCTGCCCACGAGCGGGGGTTCCTCGCCGAAGTGTGGGCTGTAACTCGAGACCGTCGGCAGGAGGCCGGTCCGGCAGAACCCCAGCTCGTCTTCGATGCGGTTCACGTGGCACTCCTGGGGGCAGATGACGCAGTCGCGGAGCACCTCGTGCGCCCGCCCTGCCCGCTCCTCCAGTTCGCCGCTTCGGGCCAGGCGTATGTACCCGGGTAGTTGGGCTCGTTCTGCTTCAACCATGTTCTGTCACTCTCGGGCCCGGAGCAGAAGAAGGTTGACCCTTTTCTACCCATCTGCCTGTACCGTGGCCGGGTCTCCTCCAGGATGATATCCGCCACTCTCCGGCGCATGGGACCGGGCCTGGGAAGACCGTGTCCGGTGTACCCTC
This sequence comes from Methanoculleus sp. UBA413, assembly GCF_002502935.1. Taxonomy (NCBI): domain Archaea; kingdom Methanobacteriati; phylum Methanobacteriota; class Methanomicrobia; order Methanomicrobiales; family Methanomicrobiaceae; genus Methanoculleus; species Methanoculleus sp. UBA413. The sequence goes on along the minus strand of NZ_DAQR01000115.1, from coordinate 14,531 downwards.
CTCCAGCAGCAGGCACACGGGTCGTTCCATGAACCATATCAATCCTGGAACCGGGGCCCGGGATGTTCGCGCTCCCGAACACAGCTCCCTTTTTTGGGGAGAGTCCATACGCGCTAACTTCAGGTGTGGGGATTCGCGAGGATACCGCTCAATTCAGGAGGCGAGGGCTGGTTTGGGATACTATGGGACTATTTCACCTTATCATGTGGGTCCTGGTGCAGATCGCCACCTCACGCGAAGGCGCGAAGAGCGCGAAGAGGTCCGGTTGGGAGGGGCTACACGGGCATCAAGACTTCGTGTGAGGCTGAAGCACCTCTCTATACTGCAACCGCTCGCGTTGCCGTGAAGAGCGCAAAGGGAGACGGTTGGGCGGAGCTACACTGACTTCGCGTCCTCACGCGTGCTTCCGCGTGAGGCAACAATCGCATGAACAATATCAGATGAGATGCTCTACTATTGGTTGGTCTGTGGTCAATAGTTCCCTCCCCGGAAAACGGTCTTGATCCCTGTCAGGGGGCACGCGAGTCCCAGAGAACGCCCGGGCACTGCTCCCGCCCCCACGAGGATCGGAGGGAAGAGCGCCGAATGTGTGGGTGGGACGGGTGTACGGAGAGCTGGTATTGAGCCCCGGGTCTCACCGAAAACCCGCTACAAAAGAGTGGGGGCCGGGGTTCGCCCTCCCGCCCCGGTATTCGCATCCCCTTCAGGACCGGGCGATCCCGTCCGGCGCGTTCTTCTTCCGGCAGACAGCGTCGATCACGCCGTGCTGCACATTGTAGAAACTGTGCGGGACATCGATCTCGCAGTCGAGATCGATGACCGTCTCCTCATCCCCCCCTGTGCAGAGGGTCACGGATTCATTCTGGAACGTGACGTAGGGGGCGCCCTCTGCCCGGGCATTCACTGCAGCGGTGATGTAGATGCAGTCGTCCCCCTCGATCACCTCAAACTCGGTCTCTTCGTCCCCGTCCTCCCCGGACGGGTCAAAGTAGGGTGCCGCGTCGGGCGGCCCGCTGATGATGGTAAACCCGATGATCCTGGGGTCATGCAGCGGCATCTCACTCAGGATCTTCTCCATCAGCCGTGCAATATTCTTGAACATCTCGTCGTATGGATTATTCGCCATGTGTACCACGTATCTGGTATCGGTCGTTGGTTTGTTCGACAACCCCGGTATACATGAGGTTGTTCAGTCTCTGTTTCAGCTCATCCGTGGACAGGCTGCACATTTCCTCGAGTTCCGCGAACGTCAGGTCGAAGTGAGAGAGGGCGAGGAGAATCTCCAGGTCCCCGTCGCCGGTGATGAAGTCCTCCCCCGTGCGCATGATCTCGACAAACCTCGATTCGATGTCTCGCTCCAGTTGTTCGAGGTTATCCAGAAGTTCGTCGCGAGCCCTGACCATTCTCCTGAATACCGTGAGATTTCTCGCTAACCTGGTCCTCTGGTCCTCATCAACAGTGGGAAGCGTAACCCTATCCTGCTTCTGCAGGTTTACGATGACATTGATGTCATGCGAGAGGTAGTAATACTTTCGCCTCCGCTCGTCCTGGCAGGAGATGAGGAGGTGCTCGCGCTCCATCATCTGCAGGTGGTCTATCACCGCCTTCGGACTGAGCACAAGGCGCTCGGAGATCTCAGTCACAAAACACGGTTTCTGCCGCAACAGTTCTATTATCCGCCGCCGGTTCCGGTTTCCCAGGATATCAAGGAGACGGGAAACCTCACTGCCCTCAAGCATATTTACTAAACGTTAGTGATCTTGATATAAAAAACATGTCACTCGAAGAGGCGGTAGTTCGGCGCCTCATCGGTGATCATGATATTGTGCGGGTGGCTCTCGCCGTAGCCTGCAGGTGTGATCCTGAGAAACCTGCCGTTCTTCTTCAGGTCCGTCACAGTCTTTGACCCCGTGTAGCCCATCGCAGACTTCAGGCCGCCGACGAGCTGATAGATGACGTCCGAGACCCGGCCAACATAGGGAGTGACCCCCTCGACGCCCTCAGGGACGAACTTGGTCCTCCCGATCTCCTTCTTCTGGAAGTAACGGTCGCTCGACTCCCCGCCGCTCATGACGCCGAGCGATCCCATTCCCCGGTATTGCTTGTAGCGTCGGCCCTTGATCGTCGTAATCCTCCCCGGCGCCTCGTCGGTGCCGGCAAAGAGGCTGCCCGCCATGACGCAGTCCGCACCGGCGGCGATCGCTTTTGCGATATCCCCGGAGTAGCGGATACCCCCGTCTGCGATCACCGGCACGCCGGCCTCCTGCGTCACCTCAGCGACGTTTGCTATCGCGGAGACCTGCGGCACGCCCACGCCCGCGACGATCCTTGTTGTGCAGATGGAACCCGGCCCGATACCCACCTTCAGCCCGTCGACGAAGTCGGTCAGGGCGGAGGCCGCCTGCTTCGTGGCTATGTTTCCGGCCACCACATCGATGCTGGTGCTTCCCTTGATCTCCCTGACGGCGCCTACGACGTTCATGTTATGACCGTGCGCACAGTCCACCACCAGGGCGTCGGCACCCGCCTCGACGAGCAACATGGCCCGCTCGAAGTCAAAGGGGCCCACTGCAGCGGCGACCCGGAGTTTCCCGTTAGCATCACGGTTCGCGCGGGGGTACTGCCGCTTCTCGAGGATATCCCGCATCGTGATGATGCCGACAAGGCGCCTCTCTGCATCCACAACGGGAAGACGCTCGACCTTATTCGCGTACATGGTCTCGAGCGCATTCTCAACTGTAATGTCTTCGGATGCCGTGATCAGCTTCTTTGTCATGTACCCGGTGATCTTCGCATCGCCCTGCTTTGGCAGGATCGCCCTGATATCCCTGCGGCTGACGATACCGACCACCCTGCCGTCCTCAAGGACCGGCACTCCGCCGACACCGTACTGCCGCATGACCCGTTCTACCTCGGTGACCGTGGCCTCGGGACCGACCGCCACAACCTCGCGCTCGATCAGGTCTTCGGCCTGTTTAACCACCTTGATCTCAGCAACCTCGCGGTCCTGGGGCATGTTCCGGTGAATGACACCGATGCCGCCTTCCCGCGCCATCGCTATCGCCATCACCGACTCGGTCACCGTATCCATGGCGGCGCTCACGAGGGGGATATTCAGGGGAATGTTCCGCGAGAACCGCGACCTGACGTCGGCCTCATCGGGCTCGACCCACGATTCGGCGGGCTCAAGAAGCACATCGTCGAACGTGAATGTTGTCTCCATCTTCATCTTCTCGATATACATACGTCACACAAGCATCTTCATTGCTTTTTCCACAAGTTCAACCCTGATCGTAGCGGTTCGGTCGCCTCCGCAGACCATCCCCCGGACACCGATGATCTCCGGATTGATGCGCTTTAAGGCATCAAGGTCCTCAAACTTCAGCGAACCGGCAAGGGCCGTCTGCAGTCCAAGATCCCGATTCTGCTCAACGAACCGGGTCAGTGCCTCCTCGTCCATGAAGGCAAATGTACTCTTCCCATCTTTAATGCCGGTGTCGATCATGGCGACATCCGCTCCGGCATCTGCAACCAGCTGGCTGATGGCGAACGGAGAGATCGTACCCATTCTCTGAAAATCAGAATAGGCAGCGATAACGACATATTTCTCGGGAAACTCCCGTTTCACTGCCGTGGTCACTGCCTCGATAACGTCGCGGGCACGGTCGGTTCCATCGAACATCAGGCCGACCTTGATAAAATCAGCACCAGCGTGCGCGGCACCGTAAGCCGAGAGAGCCGCAGTTCCTGGCTTATACTCATTGTCCCCGATTGCAGCACTGACAGGCTTTTTGCCGGCAATCTTCTTGATCTCCTGGATGACCCAGGGAAAATTCGCACCAAGTGAGCCTTCGGAAGGCTTCTTTACGTCAATAATGTCAGCGGAAAGCGAGCTTTTTGCCTCCTCAATGCTGCTTGGACTGACGAGTAATTGCATAGAAATTAATGTTCCTTCACCCTAATAGTGATTGCGTTGAGGACATGGAACTGATTCTTGCAGTCGATCTTGCAGGCGGCCTGGTTGTGCACGGAAAATCCGGTAACCGTGCCGGCTACCGGCCGCTCTCCTGGGGGCTTGCCCCTTCAGCCGAACCTGAGACCTATCTATCCGCCCTACAGCCCCGGTTTCTGTATATCGCCGACCTGGAGAGCATCCAGGGCAGAACCCCGCAGGACGACCTGGTCAGGCGTTGCGCCGTCCTGGTGGAGCGGTGCTACCTCGACCGGGGCTGTCGGTCCCCCGCCGAGAGCACGGCGGTCGAGGGGGTGACGCCGATCATAGGCACCGAGACGGCAGCCGCCGCTATCGAAGACCTCCGCGCATACCAGGCCGGCTATCTCAGTATCGATATCAAGGGAGGCCGGGTGCTCCCCTGGGGCATCAGGCCGGCGGAGATGTTGCGCCGCGCATCAGGACTCTCATTTGAGGGCTGCATCATCCTCAACATCGGCGCCGTGGGGACAGAACAGGGACTCGTCCGGGAGGATCTTGAGGAGATGCGGGCATGCTACCCCGGTCGTCTCCTCTACGGGGGCGGCGTCGCCGGGGTCGACGATATCCACCTCCTCTCTGATATCGGGTTTGACGGGGCGATCATCGCAACCGCCGTCCACCGGGGGACAGTGCCGCTTGACTGGATCCGGAGAGGATGCCAGTGCTGATCACCATCGAGGGGATCGACGGGAGCGGCAAGAGCACCCTTCTTGCCCGTCTTGGGGAATTGCTCGCCGACCTCGACCCCCTCTTCACCCGCGAGCCCGGCGCCACATGGGTGGGCGACTCGGTGCGGCGGGCGGTTGCCGCGCGAATGGACCCGATCACCGAGGCGCTGCTCTTCTCCGCCGACCACGCCGCGCATATCGATACCCTGATCCGGCCCGCGCTCGATGCCGGGAGGCTCGTGATCTCAGACCGCTACTCAGACTCCAGGTTCGCCTACCAGCCGGTCGTCCTCGACGGCGTGCTCCCCGACCCGCTCCTCTGGCTCCGCCAGATCCATGCAGGATGGTCGATCCGGCCGGACCGGACGTTTCTTCTGGTCCTGCCGGTCGAGGATGCCATGGCCAGGCTTGATCCTGAAGAAAAAAGGGAGTATTTTGAGAATGCCGGGATCCTCGCGCGGGTGCAGGAGAACTACCTGAACCTTGCGGCGTCCGATCCCGCGAGATTTGTCATCGTCGATGCGCTGCTCCCAAAAGAGGAGGTCGCCCGGTTCATCGCCGACGAGATCAGGACGAGTGTCCGATCGTCACGACGACGTCCCCGAGCGTGAGGACGTCCACCTCTTCTCCTGCCACCTGGTAGGCGACCTTCGGCGTGAAAGCGTCGGGCGGCACCGGGATCTCCTCGCCGTTGACCGTGAGGGTTGCGGGCGGGTTCCTGAGCTGTTCGGGCGGGAGCGCCTGCACGGCATCCATGAACGGTCGGGCCAGTTTCCGTAACGTGGGGCCGATGACCGCCATGTTGAAGTCCACACCGCTCACGACCTCTTCGAGCCGGGGCGTGCCGGTGCTCCACCGGGCGTCAGCAGCGAGCGCCCGCCCGGCGTCGCCGGCGTCATCGACCGGTTCCGGCGCGTAGATCATCACGTGGCCGAGTGGTGCGTTCAGCGCCATGCCCCGGTCGTGCTTGTAGCGCCTGAGTTCCGCGACCGTCTTCACGAGGAGGTCGCCGTGGCGCCGCGCCTCGTCGTCATCGTACGCGAAGTCTGGCCAGGCCTCCTTATGGACGCTCCTCCCGGTCAGGTTGTGGTAGCATTCCTCTGCGAAGTGCGGGATGATCGGGGCGAGGAGGCGGCAGAGGACGTCCATGGTCGTCCGGAGTGCGCTGCATGCACTGGCCCTGCTGCTCTCCTCCGCATACAGCCGGCCCTTCGTGATCTCGATGTAGTCATCGGCGAGCGTGTTCCAGGCAAACTCCCTGATCTCCCTGAGCGCCCGGTCGAACTGGTACTCCTCCATGGCGTCGGTGACCTCAGCGACGGTGTCGGAGAGCCGGACGAGGAGCCACCGGTCGGTGAGCTCCGTCACCGGTGCTTCAGGATCAGCCTCCCGCTCCAGGTGCCCCATGACGAACCTGAAGATGTTCCAGAGTTTTGTCTGGAAACGGGACGCGGCGACGACGTCGTTCCAGTTGAACATGATATCCGAGCCGGTCGTCGCGCCCCCGGCCCCCCACTGCCGCAACGCGTCTGCCCCGTAGGTGCCGACGATCTCCTCGGGGGAGATGATGTTGTTCCTGCTCTTGCTCATCTTGAACCCGTCTTCCCCGAGCACCATGCCGTTTATGAGGATCTGGTCCCAGGGATGGCTGCCGACCAGGGCTTTTGCCCGGAGGATCGTGTAGAACGCCCATGTCCGTATGATGTCGTGACCCTGGGGGCGGAGCTGTGCCGGAAAGAGCGGGGGTTTGCCGTCCTCTCCATCCCACCCGGTGACGTGGAGCACCGATATCGATGAGTCCATCCAGGTGTCGAGCACGTCTTTTTCGCCGGTGAACTCTGTCCCGCCGCACCGCGGGCAGGGGGTTTTCGGCGTATCGACGGTCGGGTCTATCGGGAGGTCCTCGCTGGCCGGGAGGATCATCTCGCCGCAGGCGTCACAGAACCAGACCGGGATCGGCGTTGCGAAGATCCGCTGCCTGGATATGCACCAGTCCCACTCCATCGACTCAGCCCAGTTCTCAAGCCTGGCGAACATATGCTCCGGCGACCACGATATCTTCCGGGCGGCGTCCATGATATCGTCCCGGTGGATCTTCACGAACCACTGGCGCTCGGAGAGGATCTCGATCGGGGTCTTGCACCGCCAGCAGGTCCCCACCCGCTGCTCGAGTTCTTCCTGCCGCGAGAGGATCCCTGCCTTCTCCATATCCCGGAGGATGGCTTCCCTGCAGGCTCCCGACGACATCCCCACGTAAGGACCTGCGATCGCGGTCATGACGCCCTTCCGGTCGATGGCCTTGCGGAGTTCCAGGTGGTGCTGCTTCCACCAGTAGACGTCCGTCTTGTCCCCGAACGTGCAGATCATCACCGCGCCGCTGCCGAACTCGGGGTCGACCGCGACATCCTCGATGATCGGCACCTGGTGCCCGAAGATGGGGACCACAAGCCTCTTCCCCTTCATGCCGCGGTAGCGTTCGTCGTCAGGGTGGACCGCCACCGCAACACAGGCCGCGAGGAGTTCGGGCCTGGTGGTGGCGATCTCGATGCCGTCGAAGTCGAAGTAGTTGAGCGTGGTTGTGCGGGGGACGTAGTTGACCTCGGCAAACGCGATGGCGGTCTCGCACCGGGTGCAGAAGTTTACCGGATGCTCGCTCTGGTAGATGTCGCCGGCTTTGAGCATCTGCAGGAACGACGCCTGGGTCTTTTTGAAGTACTCCGGGAGCATGGTGATGTATTCGTGGCTCCAGTCGACGGAGAACCCGAGCCGCCGCATGGTCGCCCGCATCTTCTCGATGTTCCCGACCGTGAGGTCGCGGCACATCTCGCGGAACTTCTCTCGTGATACATCGTTTTTGGTTATCCCGTAGGTCTCCTCGACCTTCACCTCGGTGGGGAGGCCGTGGCAGTCCCACCCCTGGGGGAACATCACGTTGAACCCGCGCATACGCTTGTAGCGTGCGATAAAGTCGATGTAGCACCAGTTCAGGGCGTTTCCAATGTGGAAATTACCGGTAGGGTACGGCGGCGGAGTGTCGATGATGAACCGGGGTTTCGTCGAACCGGGATCAAAGTAGTTGTCCTCATCCCGCCAGGTATCCTGCCAGCGCCTCTCCACTTCCTCGATATCGTAGTTTTTTGGTAGTTGATGTGACGGCGACATTTTCAGCGTATAACCTCTTTCTTTCCTGTGAAATATATTGATCGACACGGGCTTTCCCTTTATCTGGTACCGGTACCGTGCGCGGATTCTCTCTCCCTGTTCTGGAGCCTACCGGGTTTTTCAGCGTCCGGGGAAGACGGAGAGCCTGGTCTTGATCCTAAAGGCTTTTTCCCTGCAGCACCAATGGTGTAGGAATGACAAAGCCGCTGGGGTTGGTTCTGGCATCGGC
>NZ_DAQR01000115.1:0-6218 GCF_002502935.1 Methanoculleus sp. UBA413 | reverse complement strand
GATACCAGGTACGTATCGCTCTCGATCATCACGCTTGCCGCGCTCTACGGGCTTGGCTGGCTCTCGATGTTCGTCTTCACCTGCACACTTGGTATCGTCGTGATAGGGGAACTGGCGTTCCGCCTCGCCCGGGGAGAACCTGCATCGTACCTCTATCACCTGGTTGCCGCTATCGGTGTATCGTTTGCGGTGATGCTCTACCTCGGGTATAGCGCGCCGCTCGTCGCCGTTATGGGCGTGGTTGTTGCGGTGCTGCTCCGGGCGGTCCTCCGTGGCCGGGACGACGCCCTGATGATCGAGGCGCTCGGTGTGGCGATGACCATGTTCCTCTTTGAGGAGATCAACTTCGAGGTCGACCTGGCCATCCTCGTCGCCGCGGCGATCATCGCGTTCGGGTTCGGCTACACCTCCTACCGGTTCCGGGTGGCCGATATCAGCGGTCTCTTCTCGGGGGCCATGATCGGGATCATCCTCATCGTCTTTGCGGATGTCCGGTGGTTCCTGATCATGCTCACTTTCTTCATCATCGGCGCCGGGGCTACCCGGTACCGCTATGGGGATAAGGAGATGCTCGGGGTCGCCCAGGAGCACGGGGGCGTGCGCGGCTACTTCAACGTCTTCGCAAACGGCCTCGTGGCGACCGCAGCTGCCATCCTCTACGGCGTAACGGGTCATGCGGCCTTTGTGGCGCTCTTCATGGGGAGCGTCGCCTCTGCCGCCGCCGATACGACCGCAAGCGAGATCGGTGTCACCGGGAAGACGCCTTACCTGATCACGACGCTTCAGCCGGTGCCCCGGGGGACGAACGGCGGGGTGACCCTCCGCGGAGAGGTGGCGGCCCTCCTCGCGTCGGCAATCGTCGCCGTCACCGCCTGGCTGATGGGCGTCGCCGACCCCTGGATGGTCGTCGTCACGGTCATCGCCGGTTTCATCGGCACCAACGTCGACAGTCTCGTGGGGGCAACGCTCGAGAACAGCGGCAGAATCGGGAACTCAGGCACGAACCTGGCCGCTACGTTCGTCGGCGGGGTCTCAGGGATGGTTCTCTATCTCCTGGGGTAAGGGGGTTCGCTGGGAATGCTGTCCTCTCGCCCTGCCTCATGAACGCTTCACACCCCTTTCGCGGTAGCGCGCTCTTCTGCGTGGGACAATGGTGTGGGTGAGACTCCGGATGAATATCCATCAGAATCGGAGACGAAGTTTTTGTTCTGCTCCAAAACGTGATATGCCCGCGGTTATCGTCTTTCGGGCACTTTCATACGTTGAGCCTGTGGCTGATGCGACCTCATAGACGTTTTAGGCGAAATACTGGTGGAGCATTTCACCTTACCTTGAGGGTGCGTTGGAGTGGTCGTCGTTTCACGCGAAAGCACGCGTGAGAGCGTGAAGGGTTCCGGTTGGGAGGAGATACATGGGCGTCAAGGCATCGCGCGAGAGCGCGTGAGACTCTCTTGTTGCCTTCCTGTACTGAAAACTCACGCGAAGGGCGCGAAGAGGGGTAGTGTGGGAGGAGAGGGCCCCCACCTCTCAGTACTTATACCACCGACCTTTCTCGTCGTACACGCCCTGCTGCATGCGTGTGCCTTCGGCGTGGTTGCGGAAGAAACTCACCTTGTAGGCGTACAGGAACGCCGAGAAGAGCACGATCACCACCGCCGTGACGCCTGAGATGATCCATATCCCTTCAGTCCCGATGAGCGCGAGGATATCCTGCGGCATCATGGCCTGAATTTCGGTGGGGCTCATGCTGGTGAGCGGTTCGAGTTTGTCTATGAGTAGCGTGGTCCAGACAAAGGAGCCGGCAAACCAGAGCGCTATGAAGATGATGACGTTTGTCAGGTAGAAGAGGATGGTGCGGCCGAGGTTGTTCATGACAAACTCGATGCTCCGCCGGATCGACTCAAAGACGTTCGTCTCTTCAAACACCGCCACGGTGTCGTAGAAGAACGTGAAGAAGACGATTGATATGAGCACCCCGAAGAGGAGCGGCGCCATACTAGCGGCGGCACCGGCACCGAGGAGCGCGAGCGGTATCGCGAGCAGGAAGACCGTCAGGATGGCCGCAAAGAAGATGACAAGCCCGGGGAGGAGTATCCTGAAGTAGTAGGTCTTGCCGGACTGCACGAACGCGCCTGCAGAGAACGCCTCGTCCCTGACCGTGCCGTAGATCCCGCCGGCCAGGAACGGTATCACGAGGGAGAGCAGGAGCATCAGGGGCTCTGCGTAGAAAACCCCGCCTGAGACTGCGATGGTGGCGGTTGCAAAGAGAAAGCCGCCCATGACAAGCCCGACCGACCAGATGACAGGGTGCCGGAGGAGCCCGACAGCATCTTTGAGTGATTCAAGCGTCATGATCACCGGTCCCTCGGCATGGCGACGATCTCGCGCACCTGCAGGTCAAAGAACGTCGCGGTATGCGCCGGGCGGATGACACAGACGGTATCGGCACCGCTCGCGGTGCCCCCCACCGCGACCACTTCTTCATCGATGCCGATCGCACCCTGGTCTGCCGCAATGAGGACGCACTCCACCGCGACCTTCAGGCCGACCGCAACGACGCGCCGCAACGCCTCAGCGATGGCTTCGGTGCGGGAACTGCCGCCGAGTTTCGGCGAACGGGTGATCGCGCGCTCAAGCCCCGAGAGCGCGTGCGTGCCGGTGACGATCTTTGCTCCCTCCGCCTGGAGGGTCGCGGCCGCCTCTTCCGCGAACTCCCAAACGCCCGGTTTTGAGAAACCGACCACGTGGGTGACGACGACCAGTTTGAGGTCCGTCCCCCTCATGGCGTCCCGGAAGGCAAGCGCCGTCCGGCCGCTGGTGCTCGCGACCACGATCTTGTTGATGCCGAGTTCCCGGGCCCGCTCAACGGCGAACCGGGCGGCGTCGGGGGTGTTCTCCGCGCCGGGGGCATCGAAGTAATATGTATTTCTGGTTACGAAGCCCATGCAATCATGTTGTTTTCGCTCCTAATTGAATCCCCCGTTTCGGCAAGCAGCGACGGATGAGCACCTGTCGATGGGGGCGGACTTGTGGCGGAGAGTGAGGCAGCGCACCGGCGGCGATCCACACCGGCAGCACAGCCGTGCCCGCACAATCCGGGAAAGAAGGTGATAAATGGTGTATGACCCAACACTACTCCTAAGCCGCACGGTGCGCTTATACTAGGAGTTGCTCATGATCACACTGGCCATTGCAGGAAAACCTAACTGTGGGAAATCAACGTTTTTCAGGGCGGCGACCCTGGCCCAGGTAGAGATCGCCAATTACCCGTTCACGACCATCGATGCCAACCACGGTGTTGCGTATGTCAGGACCGTCTGCCCCTGTCAGGAGATGGGTGTTCCGTGCGGGAACTGCCGGGACGGGGTTCGGTTTATCCCGGTCGGGTTGATCGATGTCGCGGGCCTCGTTCCCGAGGCCCACATGGGGAGGGGGCTTGGGAACCAGTTCCTCGATAACCTCAGGCAGGCGGATGCGATCCTCCAGGTCGTCGATGCCAGCGGCGCGACGGATGCCGAAGGGAACCCGATCGATATCGGCTCGCGCGACCCCGTGAAGGATATCGAGTTCCTCCAGTACGAGATGTCGATGTGGATGTACGGCATCCTCTCGCGGCACTGGGCGAAGCTCCAGCGTCAGGCCCAGGCGAGGGATTTCTCTCTTGCGGCGGCGATCGCCGATGTCTTTGCCGGTCTCGGTGTGACGCTTGAGAATGTCCGTGATGCCGGTGAGGCGGCCGGGGTCGACCTCCGGACCGCCGGAGAAGAGGACCTGATCCGGTTCTGCCGGGAACTGATGGTGCGCAGCAAGCCGATGCTGATCGTCGGGAACAAGGCTGACCAGGCGTCGAAGGAGTGCCTTGACCGGCTTGAGAAGCACGACGTCATCTTTGCGAGCGCGGCAGGGGAACTTGCGCTCCGGATGGCCGCCGAGGGGAAGTTCATCACCTACCTCCCCGGTGACCGGAGTTTCGCGATCAACCCCGGGGCAAACCTCAACGCCGCGCAACGAGCAGGGCTCCAGAAGGTTGCGGATTTCATGCAGGCGTTCAACGGGACCGGTGTCCAGCAGGCGCTTGATGCCGCGGTCTTCAACCTCCTTGATATGATCGTCGTCTTCCCGGTCGAGGACGAGAACAAACTCACCGACAGCAAGGGCAGGGTGCTTCCCGACGCGTTTCTCATGAAACGTGGGTCGACCCCCCGCGACCTTGCCTACCAGGTCCACACCGATATCGGTGAGGGGTTCCTGTATGCCGTCGATGCGAAGACCGGGATGCGGGTCAAGGATAGCCTTGAATTGAAGAACGGCGATATCATCAAGATCGTCAGCGTCCGGAAGTGAGCCCAGGCCCCCCTCCCGCTTCCCCGTACCGGCGGCTCACGTGGAGGAGATAAACCGGCAGGAATTTATATACGACCGGGGAATATCCGATCAGTATGAGCGGCGAGGTCTATCAGGCGCAGGTCCTCCGGAATTTCTTCGATACCATCACCGGAACGGACAGGAACCTGACCCGGATCTACATGTGTGTTATGAGCCTCGCCAAGCTCCGCATGGAGTCTCCTGAGAGGATGACCTTCCTCGTGGATCAACTCCGTAAATCCAAACAGAAACGGGAACTCTCGGTTGATATCCTCGATTATATGTGCGACGTGGCGCGCGACCTCGAACTTGCCACGGTCCAGACCGCGTTCGGCGTAAAAGACGTCAACGCGTTCGCCGACGAGTTCACGGGGATCAGCCTCGACTCGCTCTAATTCTTTTTGGTGTCGAGGTGCCCGGTAGTGCATCGTGTCACCTTATTTTCGAAGATTTTGATGCGTGAGATGTGACGCCAATAACCACACGTAAAGACGGCAATATGACCTCACGCGGAAGCACGCGGGAGGGCGCGAAGAGGGGCAGGGGGGACCCCCGAGGATCTCGGATTTAAGATGACAACGAGCAGTAGTCTCTCCAGATGAGCACTGCAGCTGCTGTTATGGAGCATGAGCACCGGTGTCCTTGTGACAAAGCACTGGAGGTTATGATGGGACGACCGCCTGTGCCCTGGCCCTTACCCTACCTGCCGACAAAGAAGAGGTCGACCATCTCGAGGACGCTCTGCAGCACGTTCACGGCAACGATCGGCGCTGCTACCGCTATGAGACCCCGGAAGAGGTTGCCCTCGGTCAGCCCGGTCATGCTGCAGTCAGTTTGTCTTTATACGACTCCAGGATCTGAGTGACAAAGCGCTGGTGCTCTTCCAGTGCCTGCTCATCGTCGGGGGAGGTCTCGATCCCGACAGCGTAGAGGAGGACCAGAGCGTTATCGAGGTCGAGCGCCGCAGGGTTCTCGTTCTGCTCCGGGCTGAGATGGATGGCAAGATATTCGTAGTCAGCCTCGGCGAAGGTATGCTCCGGGCTTGCCGTCACCCGGGAATCTGCAAGGTCGCCGGCACGCTCCCGGAGAATCAGCAGTGCGTCCTCCAGTGCGCCTGTGGGGAGCGGCGCGGTCGTCTTCAGCCGGTCAAGCGTCTCTGTGCATTTCTCTGCCGCGTTCCGGTAGAGGCCGAACTTATACGTCAGCAGGGACTGTGCGACTGCATGTCCGGTCTCCTCATCGATCGCGGCGAGGAGCGGCTCGATCCGGCCGATGTAGTCATTCAACATCTGCTTCATTGTTCTCTTCTCTGGTTTGGGCGCATTAAACAATTTCTCTACCCTGACCGCAAGGAGGGTGATCGTCGCTGCGTAGAACGTCTGCACAATCGCTCCTGTGCTGATCTCGTTGGGCACGATAAAGATGAGAACTGCGTAGAGCGGCACAAAGAGCGAGACGATATCCTTCCGTGGTTTGAGGTACGCCTGGTAGAAGAGGATGAACGAGGCGACCACGCATCCTGCGATGCCTGCCCAGACGGCGTGCTCAAAGCCGACTGAGAAGAGCAGCAACTCGATCCCGATCCCCCCAAACGAGACCGCAGGTACCGCCATCCAGAGGCGTGATTCAGATCCGGGTGTGGTGGTGTTTGTCTTCATCAACCGTTCTCAGGAAATATTGGTGCGCAGGGCATAAACAGGGTTCTCTTTGGTGCTCAGGGAGACGCGAGGCCGGGGACGTCGACCTCCACGTCCCGGTCCGCGAGAGCGCCCATGCCGGGGGAGAGCTTCTCGCTCTCCTCTGCGTATGAGGCCTGCAGGATCTCCCGCTGGTTCTCAGCCCGGTCCCGTGCA
>NZ_DAQR01000078.1:31319-34740 GCF_002502935.1 Methanoculleus sp. UBA413 | reverse complement strand
TTCGCGCCCTTCGCGTGAGACATTGTTCCCCCAATACTAAAAAATCACGCGAAACCGCGAAGGACGCGAGAGGTAACCCCGGGGTGTGGACGAAGATCCAGTCTCGCGCAAGGCAACCCGGACTCCCTGGAACCCCGCTTCCCCCGGTATCCTGATGGTGATTGCGGCACCACACACCATTGAGAGGTGACATACTATTGGCTGACTATAACCTCGGCTGCACCGTGCGGCTCGATGACGAAACAACACTCGCGCTGCTCGCAGGGCTCTACAAAGAGCGCGCGATCGACCACATCCAGGTCCAGGCCGTCCCCCTGCCCCGGCCCACCTTCGAAGAACACCTTGCGGCAGTCGCCGCGACCGGGATTCCTGCCGTCATCCACGCACCCCACCACAGCCACGGGGTGAACCCCTGCGCCCCGGCGGCCTACGACGACCGGCCGCTCACCGAGATCAAGAAGCATATCGAACAGGCCATGACCCAGACCTTCGAGGCCGCAGACACCCTCGGCGCGGAGACGATCGTCCTCCACGCGGGAAGGTACCTTCCTGGGGAGCACGCTGCTGCCCTGAATGAGTTCCCCCGGTTCCTCGACTGCTACTTCGATCCCAGGATCACCCTCGAAAACCTGCCTTCGGTCTACGCCGGCTACCCCCTGCTCGGCAACGACGCCCGCGAACTCGCGGCACTCGCCGGCGGGAGGATCACCCGATTCTGCCTCGACTTCCCCCACCTCGCCTGCACCACAAACCACCGCCGCCTCTCGTTCGCTGAGGAACTGGAGCGGTTTGAGTCCCTCAATGTAACCCTCCACCACCTCTCAAACATACGACGCGGCTCGATCACCGACGAGCACCTCGAACTCGACCACCCCGACGGCGGCCTCGATCTTGCGGCGGTCTTTGCCCGGCTCCGGCAGCACAAGACTATTCCGACGACGCTCGAGTACAAGGAGGACGCCCCGGAGATCTACGCCCGGCAAGTTCGGGTCTTTGCCGGGCTCTGGGAGGACCATGCCTGAGAGTAAACCCCGGCCGTATCGCATCGGGGCCACCCTGAGGACGACAGACACCGCACTCCTCAGGGGGTTTGCAGCCCTCCACGCCAGCGGGTGTATCGACCACATCCAGGTCAGGGTCATCCCGGGAAAGACCTTCAGCCAGGACCTCGCGGCAATCGCTGCGTCCGGCATCCCGGCGACCGTCCACGCACCCCACCACGGCCACGGGGTGAACCCCTGCGCCCCGGCGGCCTATAACGACCGGCCGCTCACCGAGATCAAGAAGCATATCGAGCAGGCCATGAACCAGACCCTCGAGGCCGCAGACGCCCTCGGTGCAGAGACGATCATCATCCACGCGGGGTGGTACGAACCGGGAGGACGCTCCGCCGCTCTGGATGAGTTCTCCCGGTTCCTCGACCGCCACTTCGACCCCCGCTTCACCCTCGAAAACCTCCCGGCGGTCTTCCGGGGCCGCCCAATGCTTGGGACCACGGCCGAGGAACTCACAACCCTCGCCGGCGGGAAGATAACGCGGTTCTGCCTCGACTTTGCGCACCTCTACTGTGCTGCAAACTACCTCAAAATCCCCTACCCCGAGGCCCTCGAACCCTTCCGGGCGCTCAACATCCGCCACTTCCACCTCTCAAACACTGAAGATGGCTCCATTGCCGACCGCCACCTCCCGCTCGACCACCCCGGCGGCGGGCTCCCGTTCCACGAGGTCGTGCGGTGCATCCGGGCTCGCCCCGAAGTCCCGGTGAGCCTCGAGTACCGCAAACCCGCCGGGTTCTACGCTTCGCAGGTCGCGGTCTTTGATGCGATCTACCGGAGATAGGATTCTCCGGGAAGCCCGGTCCCGCCCCCGCCGCGGGAATATGTTGATGCGGGAGCGATCCCATCTAAAACCGGGCACGCCCCGGGGTGATGAGTAGGTGAATCATTTTGTCCGGCATGCACTTGAGCGAATGAGGACCGTTCAGGGATTCGAGAAGGTACATTTCATCCACGGAAATCCTTATACTCCATAGTCACCTATGGGTAACTATGGTTACGACAATCCAGCTTCGGCCAGAGACAAAGTCCCGCCTGGATGACATGAAAATCCACCCCCGGGAGAGTTATGACGAGGCACTGAACCGCCTTCTGGACATGGCATATGACCCAGAACCATTAAGCGAAGAGACCTTGAAAAAGATCGAGGAGGGGATTGCAGACATACGAGCTGGTCGGGGTCGCCCCTTCGAGGAGGTTGTTCGGGAACGGGGCCTTGAATGATCTGGCGACTGATCATTCTACCGGGTGCCGAGCGAGATTTCAACAAGATCCCGGATCCTGACGCCCAACGGATTAAAGATGAGCTCTATGCTCTGGCAGACGAGCCGCATCCTCAATCTCACGTTAAGAAACTGAAAGGACACCAGAGCACTCCGGTGTACTCTCTTCGTGTGGGACAGTATCGGGTAATTCTCGTAATCGAGGGTAATACGATGGTTATCACCGTAATAGAGGTCGGAAATCGAAGCAAAATCTACCGGAAGTACTGACCCTGCAAAAGAGAGGACCAGAAAACCTCTATCTCCTCAAGGATCTACAGGGAATAACTACCCTTTTTTAGCCCCGCCCTCTACGCCAGAAGCGCCGCGATGACCCCGGAGAGAAATATCCCATCAAACGTCCCCGCCCCGCCGATACTCGCCATCGGCGCTCCCAGTTCCGCGATATGGTTGAGGTTGAGGAGGTCGGCCCCGATCAGGGTCCCGAGCGTCCCGCTCACGTAGGCGATGATCACCGCCGCCTCAGGAACCCCGCCCGCAAAGAGCGAGAGAATCAGCGCCGCAAAGAGCGCCGCAAGCGGCGGTATGAAGAACGGCGTCGCGATCCCGAGGCCGGGCACCGGCTGGGCGACTAACTTCGTGACGACCGTCACGACCGCCACCCCGGCAAGCGCAAGTTCGAGCAGCAGGTAGCCTCCGGTGAGCACGACCGAGTCATAGAGCAGGTAGAGCGATATCGCAAGCGGGATGAGAGCCCCGCCGACGTTGACCGCAAGGACCGTCCGGCGCACCGGCTGCGGGATCCGGTAGAGCCGCCCGTACATCGCGACGTAGCGGTCATACGCCGGTGCAGCCCGGCTCTCGAGCGTCCTGACCGGGATATTGATGAAACTCCCGGCAAGCGTCAGGACGAGGATCAGGAGCGCCTCCCGCCAGGAGAACCCGAGTTTCGTGAACGTCGCCCCGATCGCAGTCAGGAAGAGGATCGGAAAGAGGATGATAGCAAGCCCAAAGAGTATGAGCAGCCCGAAGAGGAAGAGGAGCATCAAGGGGGAGAAGGGGTTGAAGACTACCCGGTCCATACGGAAGAGTTCGCCCCGCATCTAATATATATTATCCCCGGCGGGAGCAGACGATCGCGGC
>NZ_DAQR01000078.1:24005-31006 GCF_002502935.1 Methanoculleus sp. UBA413 | reverse complement strand
ACGCTCCGCGTCTTGAGCATCAGGACCAGATGCCCCCCCGGCTTGAGGAAGACGAGGTTCTTCTCCGCGATCTCGACCTGGTTTGGCTGTGCCACGTCCTGGTAGACCAGGTTGACCTCCTCCATGAACGACGCATACGCATCGGGCCGGTTCGCGTCAGCCATGATCGGAACAATATTCTTCCTCCGGCGGGCCACCTCGAGGAGGTCCTGCATCGGCCGGGGCGCAAACTCAACCGCATAGACGGTCTCGACATAATCGGCGACATGCGAGACCGTCGTCCCGTTCGCCGCACCCAGGTAGAGCACCCGCATCCCGGGGGTGAGGTCCAGCCCGCCGCCGAGCAGGTAGTACGCGGCGAACTTGCTCCGGTAGGGGTCCCAGACCCGGTAGCCCTCAAGCATCCGCTCCCCGTAGACCCCGCCCTCACCGGGGGAGACCAGGACGTTCCCGAGCCGGATCATGCCACCACCCCGGCCGCGTCGATCCGGGCCTGGGCCTCCTCGATGAACTCCGGCACCAGAACCCCCCGGTAGTAGTCGAGCCGGGCCGCGATCGCAAGTTTCGCCGCAAGCACCCTTGCTACCCGGCCCCTGACCTCTTTTGGTGCGTTATGAACCCGCCGGTGCTGGAAGATGATCCCATGCTTCGGCGGCGGCGTCCCGGCCCGCAGGTGCGAAAAAAGCGCCTGCTCAGACCCGAGGACCTGGATGGTGCTTCCCGGCATCCGGGCAAGTTCTGAAAGCCCCCCCGCCCGGGAGAGGAGCCGGGCCGCGACCAGCCCGCCGATGAGAGCGCTCACATTCGGCATCACCTCGTCGGCCCGGGCCGAGACCTCCCGCATCAGGCGGCTCCTCACCCCGGTGAGCCGGTCGATCTCGCCGGCCACATCCGAAAGACCGCCCCGCGCCCCCTTCCTGATGATACCAAGCATCTTCCGCGCCGGGAGGTAGCGGTACTTCCGGGAGAACGACGGCGTCATGACCTGGTACCACTCCGCGGCACGCTCCTGGAGGAGGTTGATGACGTTGTCGAGCTCATCAAGCATCCTGACCATCTGGAGGAGCTCGACATCCCGGGCCTGGTAGGAGACCGCGATCTTTTCCCGGGCAAGCGTGGTGCAGACCGCCCGGAGCAGGTCGATATACTCCGCCCGGTCCCGGACAACCCCACAGTCCCGGGCAATCTCCCAGTCAATGGGGCGATATGACTCCATACCGGTGCGGAGCGTGGCCGCCCGTTTCGCGAGCGCTGCCGGGTCGGTGCCTGCAGCCCGGCACCCCTGCTCATCGACATCTCCGAACCAGTAGCGTTGTAGCATGGGTACGGTATTGGAGCCCGGCTGATATAAGAATGCATTAAGCCATCTTCTCTCGCGGGTGCATCCTTGTGCGGCGCGTGGGGGAATGGGGTGGAGACGATTGATGCGGTCACACGCGACGCCACGGGATATGATTACCTCCTCTCCTGTTCTTCGCGTGCTTCCGCGTGAGATAAACCCCGGGATCAGGCAAACCCGAATGAGTAGAACATCACCGGGACCATGATCGCGCCCATGCAGTAGACCCGGCGGATGTTGACCAGCGACGGGACGTAGCCGACCGCTGTCGCGAGGAGGAGGACCAAACCCCCGAACGGCCCGCAGAGGAAGAGGGAGAGCAGGACCACGAAGACAATGACCCCCCGGTTGAGCGCCGTGACATTCACGCCGCCGAACCACCCTGCCATCGACGAGAGGAGGATGGTCAGGAGGTAGGCCCCGACCGCGGCCAGCGCCCCGGCAAGCAGAATGGCGGTCGCGGGCGGGACCTCCTCGGCCGCCGCGAGCGCCACCATCACCCCGTTCCGGGTCCTGGATATGGCATAGAGCGCCGCAAGCCCGAGGAAGGCGTTGACGGTGTTTGCGGCGCTGGTCGCGAGGATGTACTCCCGGGGGTTTGTGTCGTAGCCGATGACCGATGTCAGGAGGGCGTTTGCCGTGGCGTTCGAGAGACCCGGGAGCCAGCCGACGAGAGCCCCCGCGATGGAGCCGAGGACGGATCCCCGCCTGACCGCACCGGGCAGGAGGTCGATCCCCGCGAAGTGCTGGGCGGGCATAACCCCGTGCGACGCCCGGAGGAGAACCGCGATCCCGAAGAGCCCGGAGAGGAGCGGCATCAGCACCCCTGACTCGCCCCCCACCTGCCAGGCGAGGAACGAGTAGCGGAGGGAGAAGAGCCCGAGCGCCCCCGAGACCCCAAAGACCGCGAGCGCCCACCCCGGCGACTCGGAGACGACGATGAGGTAGCCGGCCACCGCGAGGATGATGAGCCCGATACCCCAGTCGATCCCGGGCTGGAGCGCAGGGAGCACGAGGACAAAGGCGAGCGCGAGCGGCAGGGAGAGAGCGACACCGGCAGCGCTCCCGAGCGCCGATATCCGGACAGCCTCCTCCCCCCGGCCTTCGAGGCAGAGGGAGTGGGCCGGGAGGACCGCAAGCGAGGTGTCGGCGTCAGGGATACCGAGGAAGGTCCCGGGGACGCAATCGATGAACGTGTGCGTAACAAGCGCGGCGAACATGGCCGACGCGATCACCACCGGGTCGAACCAGGCAAGCAGGAGCGCCTGGAGCGAGAGGAGGACGCCTGCCATGGTGTTGGCGTGGATGCCGGGAACAAGACCGCTTATGACGCCGCATCCGATACCGATGACGGCGCCGCAGCAGATACTGAAGAGCACGCTTGATCATTGGTCTTGAGCCTGCGGGGATAAATCAACCGAATCACACCCGGGGATACAGTCATATCCCGCGGGGTGAACGTTATAGCGATGAAGATCGCCATCACCCGCCTCGAGAACAAGGCCGCGGGAGACCGTGCCCTCTGCGCCTCCTACGGCCATGACTGCTACACGGTCTCGCCGCTCCGGGCTGATATCCGGATGGAGAGGGTCGCTCTGTTCGTCGACGCCGTCCATCGCAACGAGTTCGACTGCCTCTTCTTCACAAGCGCCCTCCCTGCCGGGATCATCGCACCGAGACTCACCCGGTGGCCCCGGGTGATCGCCATCGGGCCGAAGACCGCCGAGATCCTCCGGGAGTCGGGGATCGAGGCCGAGGTCCTCCCCGCGTTCTACTCCCGGGACTTTGTCCCCTACCTCGGGGACTGGCTCCGGGGGCGGACGGTCGGGATCCCGCGGGCCGATGTCCCGAACCCGGGGCTCCTCGACGGGATCACCGCAGCGGGGGGCAAGTTCCACGAGGAGAGGATCTACGCCCTCGTCCCGACGGATGAGGAACTCGCCCTCGACGACGCCGACGCCGTCCTCTTCACAAGCGCCATGTCCTACCGGAAGGCCAGGTGGCAGCCCCGCGACGACCTCCTCCTTGTCGCGATCGGGGATGTCACCGCCGACGCGATGCAGGCCGGCGGACACCCCCCGGCGGTCGTCGGGGACGGCTCGCTTGCAGGAACCCTTGATGCGCTGAACCGCTACCGGGAAGGAGCATGACCGGTCAGGAAGAACCCCTCATCCCCGGATCGGGGATCGTCGTCATCGACAAACCCCGGGGCCCGAGCAGCCACCAGGTGACCGCGTGGGTCGGGGACATCCTGGGGCGGCGGGTGGGCCACGCTGGAACCCTCGACCCCCAGGTCTCGGGGGTGCTCGTCGTCATGTTCGGCGGCGCTGTTCGGCTCGCTCCCGTGCTCCTCTCGCACAACAAGGAGTATGTCTGCTTAATGAGGCTCCACGGCGACGTCCCCCGAGAGGCAGTGGACCAGGTGGCTGAGGAGTTCACCGGCCGGGTCTACCAGCGGCCGCCCCGGAAGAGCGCGGTGAAGCGGAACCTCCGGATCAGGAAGATCCAGGAGATCGAGGTCCTGGACATGGAAGGCAGACTCGTCCTCTTCAGGGTCAGGTGCGATGCCGGGACCTACATCAGGACACTCTGCGTCCACATGGGCTACACCCTCGGGGTCTGCGCGCACATGCAGGAACTGCGGAGGATACGCTCAGGGCCGTTTGACGAGACCGCGGCGGTCTCGCTCCACGAACTCGCCGATGCCGCCGCAGCGGCCAGAGAGGGGAATCCCGCCCCGCTCCGCTCGATGATCCTCTCCCCCGGAGCCGCCGTCGCCGACCTCCCGAAGGTCGTCATCCGCGACACCGCGGTCGATGCGGTCTGCCACGGCGCTGTGCTCGCCGGGGTGGGGGTCACCGGCAGGGAAGGCGGGTTTGGAAAGGGCGAGGTCGTCGCGATCATGACCGGGCGCGGCGAACTCGTGGGGCTCGGGAAGGCCCTCGTCAGTTCGTCGGCACTGAAACCCGGGGAACCCGGGCTGGTCGTTGCCCCCACCACCGTCCTGATGCAGCCCGGCACCTACCCCCGGGGCTGGAAGACGCACGCCGGAGAGCCGCGGAGGTAGAGATATTATTAATAGACTCAGCCGCCAACTAATAATGCACATTCTGTGCTGAGGTAGTCTAGACCGGTAGGGCGCGGGCCTGGAAAGCCCGTGGGGCGTTGAGCCCCTCGGGAGTTCAAATCTCCCCCTCAGCGTTTTGAAACAAGTTCTGCTCTTCTGCTTTCTTTGAAAACCCCACCTTGGGAGGCAATAATCATTGATGGCATCCCGGAACGCCCATGTGGCTGTATCGGCCACCGGTTCAACCGGTAAACATTGGGATGTCGGCTGCGACCTGATTTTCTCCCCCGGCTCGCCTGGGTGCTCTGGATCATGGGTGGGCATCGCCATGGAGGAGGACAAGGAGGAGAATTCCCGTGGCGACCGCCTTCGGGAGAAAGGCAGCCCTCGGATACAGGGATGGTGAACCCTGCGCACACCAGGAGATGAAGAAAAACCGGGCAGATTATTCCGAAAGGGTTATCGTTTGTGTGCAGCATAGAGTGCAGATAGATACGCGGCGACCGGGAGCGGAGCTTCCATCTCCGGCGATGTGGGGTGATGGTGTGAAAAAACTCAAGAAAATCCATGCGATGCTCTACGCAATAGAGCAGGACCCCGCTATCGTCAAGACTATCCTGATGAAGTATATCTTCTTCATCGACCTCATCCACCATAACCAACGGGGCGGCCTGCTCTTCGACAGCACCTACATCAGGATGCCGAACGGGCCGGTGGACGGGGAGGCGCTGACCCTCGCGAGTGAGACAAACCGATACTTTAGCGTGAGACAGGAGAGAAAAAAGTACACCTCACGCTCAAAGACCTATACGCCGCACTCCTTCCGGGCAAAGGTCCCCTGCGATCTCTCGTTGTTCTCGCCCTACGAGCAGGGGCTGATGGCAATGGTGCTGGCATCCTTGAAAGGACGCCAGGCGCGGACTGTCAGCAACCTTACCCATGAACTGCGACTCTGGAAAGAGTTCTCAGATGGTGATACGATCCCGCTCGACTACTTCAACCTCACCGACAACGAGATCGCGCTGCTGGAGAGAAACGGCCTCCATGTAGATGGGTTCCAGCGGACATTCTGCAGGACGATGATGGGGATCGCGCAGGAGAATGCCGACGCCATTCACCCCCTGAATGCCGCACGGGTGGCAGCGGTCGAACAGGTGCTCGATGACCTGATCCGAAGATACCCTCTTCCCGCCCTCGAGATGTTCTATGATGCATACCTCGCATGGGACGATGCGTTCAGGTCTGCCCTCAGAATCGACCCGGGGCGCGCACCACGTCTGACGGCCACCTGCTGCGACGCCGTCTGCTACATCTCCTCTGCGGCGTATGCCGGGGAGGGGCAGAGTGCCGGGGTGCGGGCCTACTGCGAAGAGATCGAGGACGAGTTTAACGCCGTGGCGGTCGATCTGGCCCGAGAATAACCCTCTGCGGTCAAGATGACAGCCGGAGATCTTCTCGATCGCACGATGCGTCTCTCACGATCCCTGGCAAGAGAGATGCCGTCATCAGGGAGGAGATAGCCTGCCCTATTTCCATGACAGCAACGTCCTGATTGGTTACTATTTTCACGCCGCCGACGGTTGGGGGAGGGCGGCGACCCGTCTTTTTGACGACCCTGAACCAAACTATACAAGCACCTTTGTCTGGGGAGAATGCTTCGGGATCGAGAACAGCGGCAGGTGCACCACGATCAAGAAATATATTGTGCGAGAGTTCCGCAGGGCGACCGCCGCCCTGAAACGGGGTCCTTCGGTCGAGACCCTGGTGGTGGAGGCGGCGACATGGAGGATCCGGGATATTGTGGTGCAGGCAGTCGCCAGTGCAGGCAGGGACCCGACAGCGACGATGAAGGCACCTGGGGTTGTGAAGACCCGCTATGAGCAGGAGTGCAGCCGGCGCCTCGCCCGCCTTGAAGATCGCGAGGTGCTCGGTCTGCACCGGCGGCGGACCGACTACCCTGATATCTACCAGGGGCTGAACACGATCGAGGATCCGGACGACATCGAGGTGGTGCTCGACGCCCACGATCTGGCGCTCCTGCTGCCCGGGCTGGTGCTCTGGACAGGCGACGGCGCCCACATCATGCGAAACCGGGAACAGGTGCTGGATCTGACCGGGCTCTATGATCTGCGATTCCTTGGGGATGTCCAAGAGTAGAGAGCGGCAGAGCCCCCCTCAGAACGACACCCCAACCATGAGCAGGGCGAAGAGCACCAGGTCGTAGACGGTATGCGTGATCGCTGATGTCGTGGTATTCGAGTACCTGCGGATGTAGGCGAAGACGATCCCGGCAAGGAAGACCGAAATGAGGCCGTCCCAGCTGTACTGGTACGCGTGGAGCGAGGCAAAGAGGAGCGCCGGGAGGAGGATGCCAAACCGGGGCTGGAGCAGCCCGCGGATGCTCACCTCCTCGCCGAACCCCGCCGCAATGGACGCCACGATGATCCCGGGGAGCGTGAGCGATCCTGCGAAGAGCAGGTTGACGGCCTCGGTATCGGTGACCGGCAGGCCGAGATAGCCCACCAGCGCCGCGAGCGCCGGGTCGATGAAGTGGAACGCCCCGACGAGCGCGAGAGCTGCGGCGATGGCGAGAAC
>NZ_DAQR01000078.1:11767-23734 GCF_002502935.1 Methanoculleus sp. UBA413 | reverse complement strand
AGGAACGATGCGATGAGCGTCCAGAAGAGACCGTAGGCATTCAACCGGACCGTATCGGCGAAGAGGTCCCCGGAGTCGGTCAGGAGGTCGATGAACTGCGGCGAGAGGTACGGCGGGACCCCCGTCACCAGGAGCGGCACCGGCGGGATCAGGATCAGGGCGAGGATGGTCACGAGCGCAACCCTATGGACGAACGAGTCAGGGTCGAACGGGAGGTATTGAGCGAGCCAGACTCTGAACCGGCGAGAGAACCCGACGAGGCTTGCGACTGCTGCCCCGAGGATGCCAAGGAGGAGCAGCGCCACCTCTGCGGCCGCATCAAGGTCGACCGAGTCCGGGTTGAACTCGTCCTCGATGGCCTCCGCTGGCAGGATCGACATAACCCCGAAGCCGGCTGTGACGGCCGCAAGCCCGCCGATGAGGACGAGGAGCCATATGGCGGCGGCCCACCGGAACGCCCGGTGCCGATCTTCCGCCAGGTAGGCAAGCATCGCGAGGATGACAAAGAGCGCCACATCGAGTGCGGCGGTGAGGAACGACTCCACCTCCCCCTCGAGGGGTGCAAAGACCACGAGCGCGAAGATGAGCCCGAAGAAGACGAGCATCAGTTCGGGGGCGTGGCGGCGACAGAAATCTAGCGGCATGATATCATCATTTCAACAATTCGAGAAGAATCGCGGTATTCTGTAGGTCTGGCTGCACAAAAAACCTACCGCCACCCAAGCCTCCCGATGAGAAGGCACCCGAGTACCCCCATAACCCCGAGGACCGCCGCCTGCAGCAGGAATATCGCCGGCAGCGGGTAGTGCCCCAGGAGGGCAGCCCCCGCAAACGGCCCGAGAGCGAGCCCGATGGAGAAGAAGGTGTTGTACATACCATAGGCGACCCCCTGTGAGTCCTGGTCACGGTAGATGCCGGCCATGATCGGCATCATCGGCACCAGGGCAGAGCTCAGCGTGACCCCCAGCACGAGGATGGCGGCGGCGACCAGCGGCAGCGTCGGGGCCTGCATGGCGGCGAAGATCGCGGTCCCGGAGAGGAGAAGCCCGCCGCCGATGAGGTAGCGGCTCCCCCCGTAGCGGTCGTAGATGCGCCCGGCCGTCGGCTGGGCGATGGCGGCGGCGATCGCCAGCACCGCAAAGACGAGGCCGATCGTCGCCGGGGACGCAGAGAACGCGGCGTGCAGGTAGACCGGGAGGTAGGGGTCCAGGACGCCGTAGGTCCCCGAGACCGCGACCGTCGTGGCCGCACAGGCAGCGAGCGGGAGGAGGGCGCCCCGGGGGAGCATCCCCGCCCGCTCCCGGTCCCCCTCCCGCTTGCAGGAGCGCACCGGGACGGCGAGGACGAGCAGCCCGACAGTGGCCACCACCGCCGCCGGGATGAGGAAGGTCGCGACATAGCCCAGGTACTCGAAGAGCAGCCCTCCAACGACCGGACCGAGGACCGTTCCGAGCCCGACCGCGGAGAGCGCGATGCCCATCCTCTCCCCGAGCCTGGAGGGGTCGGTGATATCGGCGAGGAGCGCAAGCCCGGCCGACCAGGTGGCCGCGGCCGATACTCCCTGGACCATCCGGGCTATGAAGAGGTGCGTAACCGAGGTCGAGAACCCGAAGAGCGCCGTCGCCCCGGCAAGGAGGAACATCCCGACGACGATGAGGGGGCGGCGGCCCACCCGGTCAGAGAGGAGGCCCATCGGGATGGAGAAGAGGAAGAGCATGGCTGCATAGACCCCGAAGACAACCCCGAGGACCGACTCGTCGACCCCGAGCCGCGGGGCGTACTCAGGGAAGACCGGGATGAGGAGGCCGTAGATCATCATGTCCATGAAGATGACGAGCACGACCAGTACAAGAATTGCGTCAGGTGAGGCGGCAATGCGTTCCCGGAGGGTGTGGAATCGTTGCGATTCCCTGGTAGTCATGGTGGTTCCTCTCCCTGCGGCAGGCCGTCGGTTCCGGTGCCGCCGTGTCCCTGTACATTGGCGGCGTCGGCATATAGCGTTAGAGGAGGGGCCGGAATAACCGCGAATGTGCAGGCCCCGGCCTGCTCATGCTCCCGGGCAGTCAATTATCCCGGGGCCGCCTCACACGAAACCGCCATGAGGTGGAGTAGACCATTTCACCTTGACTTGAGGGTGCGTGGGAGTGACCGCCGGTCTCACGCGGAAGAGAGTGAAGGGTTCAGGTTGGGGGGGAAATACACGGGCGACAAGGCTTCGCGCCCTTCGCGTGAGACATTATCCCCTCCCGGTACTGAAAAACTCACGCGAAGACGCGAAGAACGCGAAGGGTGATGGGGGGAGAGGAACGACACGTCCTTCGCGGCTTCGCGCTCTTCGCGTGAGACTTTATCCCCTTATACCAAATAATCACGCGGAAACCCACCTCACCCAGCGCCCGCTCGATACCAACCGGGAAACCCCTCAGAAAAATCCCCGGTAGTATGCCAGCTCCCGGGCGTAGGGGCGAAACGCCTCGACGAGCGTCTCCGCTTCATCGTCGGGGAGCGGCCCGCTCCGCCCGGCGGCCGCAAGGGCCTGCACCTCCGCAGGCGTCGAACAGCCGACGATCGCGACGGAGACCCCCCGGGCGAGGGCATACCTGACGAGGACCTCCGGCGTCACCCCCGCTTCGGCGACGATGTAGTTCGTCGCCCCAAGCACCTTCATCCCGATGACCGCAACCCCCTGCTCTCTCGCGAGCGGAAGCGTCGCATCCAGAAACCCGCCCAGCGCCCCCTCCACCGGGTTTACGGGCATCATCACGGCATCGACCGGCCAGTTCTCCACCGCGTGCGAGAGAACGTCAGGGTCGTGGTGTCCCGTCACCCCGATATGCCGGACGACACCCGTCTCCTTCGCCTCGACGAATGCCGAGAGAGCGCCGTCCGGCCCCTCGATATCCCGGAGGTCGAAGAAAGTCCTGACATCGTGAATCTGCCAGAGGTCAAGGGTCTCGACCCCCATCCGCTGGAGGGTCTCCTGGAGGTCCATCTCGGCGTCCGCGTGGAGCCGGCTCGCCGACTTGCTGGCTAAAAAGACCCCCTCCCTGAGGTCGGGGCGGTTCCGCCAGACCTCGCCGTGGTAGTCCTCACTCCCCGCGTAGACCTTTGCCGAGTCAAAGTAGGTGATCCCCTGCTCGACCGCCTCCAGGATAACAGCCTTCGCCTCCTCGTGCCGCCCGAACGTCCTGAGAACACCCTCTCCCCCGAGCCCCACCACGGTGACCTCCCGGCCGGTCTTCCCGAACCTGCGTCTCCCCACTGCCGCCATGGACCACCCCTATCCCCGCCCGGTTATAAATATCTTCAGACTGACCGGAGAAACAGTTATCCACCACGGCATCCACCGGGCAGAAGTACATGATACCGACGATTACATGGTTTAACATCCCCGCTGACGACACAGGGCGGGCGCGGGCGTTCTACAAGAAGGTGTTTGCCTGGAAGGTGGAACCCTTCCCGGGGATGGAACAGGCGGGGACTTTTGAGATATCGACGGGTGGGATAGGCGGCGAGATCCTCCTGCGGTCCCACACCGGCGAACCGATAACGGTCTTCATCGGCGTCTCCTCGGTCGATGACTACGCCACCCGGGCGGCCGGGTCCGGGGGAAGGATCGTGATCCAGAAGACAGCGGTGCCCGGGAGAGGTTACTTCGCCATCTGCGAGGATACCGAGCAGAACCGATTCGGCCTCTGGGAGGACGACCCGCGAGCAGGCTGACCGGTACAAACCCATAAGAACCACGGAAGGCAGAGATACAGTATGGTCACCCTCTACCTCGCCGGATGGGGCACCCGGTTCTGGGCCTGGCTCATCGATATCATCCTGGTCGGGCTCCCGGTATCGGCGGTCTCGGACCGGCTGCCGCCCGCCTGGCAGGTCACGGTAGCCCCCGGGCTCCTCTCGATCAGCCTCTCCTCGCTCGTCCTCTTCATCTACTGGACAGTGCTTGAAGGCTACGGCGGCCGGTCCATCGGCAAGATGGCGCTGAATGTCAGGGTCGCCGGCCGTTCCGGGGAAGATATCGGGTTTGGCGCCGCCGCGGTCGAGAGTTTCGGGAAGGCGTTTCTCCTGATCCCCGACTGCCTGATCGGGTGGCTCGCCATGCCGGGTTCAAAACAGAGGCTCTTCAACCGGATATCAGGCACGATCGTGATTAAAACCCAGGAGCAGGAGGAGCCGGAAGGCGTCACCTACGTGAAAGACGAAGAGTGAGGCCATCCCGCAGGCAATAGGCGGGGACAGGCCCCCGACCGCATCAATCACTCCGTGATCCCGAACAGGGCATCGATCTCCGCGGCCGCCGCCTCAAGGTCATCAAGCACCCGGAGGGCATCTTTCCGCAGTTCCTGTACCATAGAAACGAGACTGTTTCCCCGGATATAGATCAATCTCCTGTGGCGATACACAACACCGGCATCGACAAGGTTCCGGATATGATGGTTGACGCGGGCATTGGAGACATCCAGGTCGCGGGCAATACTCTCCACGGATAAGCCGTCCTCAGGGGGCTGGTGCTCAAGGAGCGCAACCAGGATCCTTTTTGCAACCTGATCAACATCCCTCCCCTCCCCGATACCAAGGCTGGTGAAGAACCATTGGAGGTCTTCATGCTCTCCCTTGCCCCGTGGCCTCTCGATTCGTTTGACTATGATCTGCCGTGCCATTGATGCCATTGGCTGATCGAGTATGTCCCCGGTTTGTAATAAACATGCCGATATAGTTGGAATGACCTCAATTTTATCGATAACGTTTAAATATTTTCCATTCAAACTGTACTCCTACATCCCAGGAGGGATAAGCTCATGGAGATTATTCCAATTGGAGAACGAGTCCTGATAAAACCCATAAAGAAAGAAGAAGTAACGAAGAGCGGGATCTACATTCCGGAATCCGCTCAGGAACAGAAGAAAGAAGGATCCGTCGTCGCTGTGGGGAAACGTGATGACGGCGCCGACCTCCCCCTGAAGCCGGGAGACCGGGTATTATACGGGGGCTACAGTTCTGACAAATTCGAGATAGACGGAGAGACCTACATCTTCGTCCCGTTCAAGGACGTCTTAGCAAAGATTGAATGAGGTGAATCACCATGGCATCGTCAAAACAGTTGATGTTTCATGAAGAGGCACGTCGATCGCTCCTTGCCGGCGTCAACAAGGTCGCCGATACCGTTAAGATTACGCTCGGCCCCAGGGGCAGGTACGTCGCGATTGACAAACTGATGAACCCAGTTGTGACAAACGACGGCGTGACAATCGCAAAAGAGATCTCACTCCATGATAAGTTTGAAAATATCGGGGCAAAACTCGTAAAGGAGGTTGCCCAGAAGACCCAGGACACGACCGGCGATGGGACAACGACGGCAACACTCCTCGCCCAGGCCATCCTCACCGAGGGTATGAAGAACATCTCCTCAGGAGCAAACCCGGTTGAGATCAAGCGCGGAATCGATGCCGCGGTTGTAAAAACCGTGGAGAACATCAGATCAAAAAGCGTCCCGGTCAAGGACAGGGACGGGATCCTCCAGGTCGCAACAATCTCGGCCAACAACGATGCAGAGATCGGGCAGCTCATCGCCGATGCTATGGAGAAGGTCGGGTATGGAGGGCTCATCACGGTCGAGGACGCAAAGAGCCTGGAGACGAGCCTCGATGTGGTCAGGGGGATGCAGTTCGAGCGCGGGTATATCTCACCCTACATGGTGACCGACCCCGAGAAGATGACCTGCGAATACGAAGACCCCTACATCCTGATCACGGACCAGCGGCTCTCCTCACTCAAACAGATGGTCCCCATCCTCGAGGTTGCAGCACAGGAAGGAAAACCGCTCCTCATCATCGCTGACGATATAGAGGGGGAGGCTCACGCGGCCCTTATCTTAAACATTATACGCGGCTCCTTCAAGGTCTGTGCGGTCAAGGCGCCCGGGTTCGGTGACGAGCGCAAGGCCGTTCTTGAGGATATCGCGGTCCTCACGGGCGCGACGGTGATCTCCGAAGAACGCGGGATGAAACTGGAGAACGTCTCAAGGCAGGTCCTCGGGAAAGCCCGCACCATCAGGGTCGACGACGGAAAGACGCTGATTGTGGGAGGGAAGGGTGAACGCAAAGCCCTCGACGAGCGGATGCGCCTGATCGAGTCCCAGATCAACATAGCAGACTCAGAGTTGAAGAAAGAAGAACTGAGAAAGAGACTCGGGAGCCTCAGCGGAGGTGTTGCGGTCATCAAGGTCGGTGCAGCGACCGAGACCGAGTTGAAAGAGAAGAAGATGCGGATCGAGGACGCCCTGAACGCCACCAAGGCAGCGGTCGAGGAAGGCGTTGTCGTCGGCGGGGGAGTCACCCTGTTCCGGGCAACCGGTGCCCTGGACGGGTTGCAGTTCGACGACGACCGAAAGATCGGGGTATCCATCGTGCGGCGGGCGCTGGAAGAGCCGGTCCGCCAGATCGCGAAGAATGCAGGTGTTGAGGGGGCGGAGGTCGTCGCCGCCATCAAGGGGAACGACGATGATGCGTTCGGCTACAACGCAAAGACCGGCAACTACGAGAACCTGATGGAGCACGGTGTCATCGACCCCACGAAAGTGGTGAGACTCGGGCTCCAGAACGCCGCGTCGATTGCAGGCCTGATCCTCTCTACCGAGGTTGTCATCACCGATTTTGACGAGGAGAAGGACCAGAAGACCGCGACCATCATCATCTGAGCGGGACCCGGCCCCTCTCCTCTTTTCCTCCACTCACATCCGATTTTCCGGGGACCGGCGGGGGATTAACCCCCGGCCACCGGGAGACCGGCCGCCTTCCAGGCGCTTATGCCACCCTCGATCTCATAGACCTCGCCAAACCCGGCTTCCCGCATCGCTTCGCGGACGCCGACGCTCCGCACGCCCGTCCGGCAGTAGATGACGTAGATTCCGTCCGGGTCAAGTTCGGCGATATGCTCTGAAAAGGTTGCAGAGTCGATGTTGATTGCGCCCGGAATATGCCCGCCTGCGAACTCGTCCGGCCTTCTCGTGTCGATGATGACAAACTCCGGACGCTGCCCCATCTCTTCGATCAGGGCAGACGCTTCGGGGGGCGGCACGGTCCGGATGATCTGGTCGGGCGCGGGACCGGCGCTGGAGCACCCGCCGATCAGCACGGCCATGACGATGCACCCAAACGCGAGGGAAAGGTACGGGTCAACCATATATGTATGGTAGTACCACGGCGGTAAAAAAGGTCCGGAACCTCACGAGATATCATCAAGTTCCAGCGGCGCATCATCGATCTCCATCACTGCCTGGAACATCTCCGGGGTATCCAGGGCTACAACCTCGCCACAGTCCACGACCGCAACCCGGTCGCAGATCGCCACCGTATCTGCCATATCATGGGTTGTAAAGATGATCGTCACCCTTCGTTCGCGGTTCAGCCGCCTGAGCAGATCCCGGATCTCCCGGCGGCCGGGATCGTCCAGCCCCCGGGTCGGTTCGGCAAGGAAGAGGACCGCCGGGTGAGCGATAAACGCCCGCGCAATCTCAAGCCGCCGCGCCGTCGCAGGGGAGCAGGTCCCGACCGCGGCATCCGCGACCCCGGAGAGCCCGAAAAGACCAATGATCTCAGGGATCCTCCTTCTTCGGATCCTGTCATCCAGGCCATGCAGCCGCGCTTGGAACTCCAGATTCTCCCTCGCGGTCAGCGCCGGGTCGAGAACCGGCTCCTGAAGGACGACGCCCATGCTCCGTCGCACGTCCCCGAGGTTCCCGAGGACCGCAAGCGGGGAGTGCTCGGCAAACCTGGGGAGCGGGAAGAGCGTCGTCATAAGGATAGCGATCAGGGTCCGCCGATCCTGGCCGCAGGGGCAGAGGATGCCCAGGATCTCTCCTCTCTTCGCGTCGAACGGGATAGGACCGCGTGCATGGAGTCGGTCCAGGCGCTCTATCAGGTCCTCAACACTAAAGGCGTTCATGCATCCCCCGGACAGCCCCGACCAGTCAGACAGAACGAAATCGTTTCCAATCACCTATTATCTGGGCGCATAAAAACCAAAACCGGTTCATAAAACCGGCATTCTCATGGATGTTTGCGCTCCAGTGCTCGTTATCCTATTAGAGGCAGAAATTATCTGGATAATCTTATATTGATTATCGATATATGAAGATTACGATTTTGAAACAAAAGTGAGATATGCCTATTATGAGTTTTATATAATATTATACCCCTAATTTACCAAAAGGTCACTGAGATTTGTCCGCGCGCGGGATGAACGCGGAGGGTGTCATCGTCAACCCCGGGCTGAACCTATTTATGGGATGGGCTCGCCCGGTACCATCATGGCGACCGAGCTTCCCGCGATAGCGATCCTGCCGGTGCCCTTCAGCCCGGAGCAGGTCATCATCGCCCTGGCCGTCCTCATACCGGCCCTGGTCATATTCAACTTCCTCCTCATCAGCGAGGAGGTCTTTGAGTCGATCGGGTTCGGATTTTACCAGGCGGTGCTGGTGACCGCAGGGGCGCTCATCGGGAGCCTCATCAACATACCGCTGATCCCGGTCGGTGAGGCCGTCATCGCGGTCAACGTGGGCGGAGCCGTCATCCCGCTCATCGTGACCCTCGGGATGGTCGCAAGAGGCCTCCCCCGGCCACAGGCCCTCGCTGCCATCGTCATTGTATCGATCGTCGCCTACGTGTTCGCAACACCGGTCCCCGGCCTCGGGATCACCATGCCGTTCTACATCGCGCCCCTGGCGGGAGCCACGGCAGGGCTCCTCCTCGCCCGCGGCTGCCGCGCCGCCCCCGGACTCGCCTACGCGGGCGGGACCATGGGCACCCTGCTCGGCGCCGACATCCTCAACCTCGCCAATCCCGCAGTGCTCACGGCGCTCGCCGGAGGCAAAACAACAGTCCTCTCCATAGGCGGGGCCGGGATATTCGACGGCATCTTCATCACCGGCGTGCTCTCGGTCCTGCTTGCGGGGTTTGCAGGAAGACGCCTCCGGGAGAAGGCAGGAGTCTGCCCGCAGGAGCGGTGGGAGTGAGGGGTTCTGAAGAGGCGTAACGGCAGGGCCCGGTTTTTCCCCCGGCCAGCCCGATCCAGTGTCCGGGGATAGGCTTGGGGAAAAACCGGGTCTGGCATATCTGCAACTTTTTCTGCCTCTAACAACCCAATCATTAACCAGGTCAGCACACCCCGGGCACGGCTTCCCACTGGGTATCCCCACGCACTGCTCCCGCCCCCCCGGGGGGCGGGGGTTGCGGGTACCGCCTTGCGAGAGACAGGGGAGGGGGGAAAGCCCCCCTCCCCGTCAGCCCTACCCCCAGAGGAGATATCCACCACGGTCCACTGTCCGGGGAGATGTACGGGGACAAACCAGGTCCGGCGTACCCTGGACACAGGAGCGCACGCCGGACGGGGCATCGACTGCCGGAAACGGCAGAAGTTTGAGAAGACCAAAGGTCTTCGAGTGGAGGGGTACAGCGAATCGCCTCTCGCGGGAAGGGCGGCGATACCTCTGGTGAACCCGTGAAAGATCAGTGCGCTGGATATGCCAAAGACCCTACTCCCCCGCCCCGTCAAACTGCCGCAGCCAGACCTCGGCGCAGGCGATCCGCCAGAACTCGGTGGAGTACTCGCTCTTCCCGTCGAGGAACTCCCGGTAGTTTTGGAGCACCCGCTCCGCGTCCCAGAAGGGCCGCCGGGAAAACTCCGGCGTTGAGAAGAGGTCAAGGATATGGGGGCGGAGTTCGTCCTTCATCCAGACCTCCTCGGGCGTGACAAAACCCATCTTGTCCATCCTGCACCGGACGGCGTCCGGGACCAGCCCCCGGATTGCCCGCCGCAGCACGTACTTCGTGACCCCGCCCCGGATCTTCTGGTCGAGCGGGAGGCCTGCCAGATACTCCACGAGCCTATAGTCGAGGAACGGGACCCGGGCCTCGATCGAGAAGGCCATTGAGTTGCGGTCCTCCCAGTGCAGCAGGAGGGGGAGGTTCGAGGCCGTGATCTCCCGTGCGAGCACCTCGTCAAGCGATCCCGCGTACCTGAGGACCTCGGGCGCGTCCCCCAGGAGAAGCTCCCTCCGCTCCGACCGGACAAGAGACTGACGGATTGCCCACGAAAAGAATGACCGGTGGTGCCGTGCGCCCCCGACGGCCTCCCGGAGCGCCGCAAGGACCCGGCCCTGCCGCAACAGCCCCCTGACATACGGCATCTGGTAGGCGATATACCCGGCCAGCTGCTCATCGGCCCCCTGCCCGTCGAGGACAACCTTCACCTCGTCGCTCGCAAGCCGCATCACGCAGTACTGGGCGTATATCGAGAGCGACGCAAACGGCTCATCCTGCATGTAGAGCAGCCGCCCGATATCCTCCCAGAGCCCCTCCGTATCGGGAGTTATCCGGTGGCTCGCGACCTCCGTCGCCGCAACCACCGTGTCGATATGCCTGCTCTCGTCGAACCTGGGATCGTCGAAACAGACCGAGAACGTCTTCTGCCGGTCGCCGACGCTCTCCGGGCGCTCCGCCCGCAGGAGGTCGTTGATCAGGAAGGTGACCGTCGAGGAGTCGATCCCCCCCGAGAGACAGGTCCCGACCGGGACGTCGCTCCGGAGCCTGAGCCTGACCGCATCGGTCAGGAGGTCGCGGACCCTCCCCGCGGCGGCATCGTCGTCAGCCCCCCCGGGGGCAGCGTTCATCACAAGATCCCAGTAGCGCTCCGGCTCCCCGGCACCCTCGGCCGAGACGACGATAGAGTGAGCCGGCGGAAGCTGGAAGATCCCGTCGTACATCGTCTCCCCGGTATGGTCCGCAACCCCCCACGCAAGAAACGTCGCAAGCATCCGGTCGTTTGGCCGCCGTCCAACCGCGGGATGCGCGAGCAGCGCCTTGATCTCCGACGCAAAGAGGAACGACTCCCCGGCCAGGGTATAGTACAACGGTTTTACGCCCAGGCGGTCCCGGGCACAGAAGAGTTCACGGCGGCGATTGTCCCAGATAGCAAAGGCCCACATCCCGTTGAACCGGTGCAGGCAGTCCCGCCCCCACTCCTCGTAGGCGTGCAGGATCACCTCGGTATCGGTCGCGGTGGCGAACCGGTGACCGAGAGCCCTGAGGTCTTCTCGGAGCTCCAGATAGTTGTAGACCTCGCCGTTGAAGACGATCCAGAGCGACCCGTCCTCGTTTGCCATCGGCTGCCGGCCTTCGTCGGAGAGGTCGATGATCGCAAGACGGCGGTGGGCAAGCCCGACCGGACCGGAGAAGTAGGTTCCCTCGCCGTCAGGCCCGCGGTGGCGGAGCCGCTCCGCCATGGCCGCGACGAGGTCCGCATCCGCCTCCCCCCCGTTCAGGACAAACTGCCCGGCGATGCCGCACATACTAAGGATCGATCACTTATCAGAACAGGTCTTATCAAGGCCCGTGCCGTTGATGTCACAGGAGGGGCAGGGAGTCGAACCGTTTACCACGCGGTAAGCATCCGCGAGGACCGCGGCGTTCGCGAGCAATCCTGCGATCAGGATCACCTCCAGGATCTCGGCCCGGGTTGCGCCCTTCGCTATCGCCGCCTGCATGTGGTACTCAACACAGTGGCTGCACTTGAGCGCGGCACCCACCGCAAGGCTGATCAACTCGATCATCTTCGGCTCGAGCTGACTGGTCTCCACCACGGCGCCCTTATAGAGGAGGTGCGAGATGAGGATCTCGGGACGTTCCGACATCCGTTCAAAAATTAGGGGGACCCTGCCGTACTCGTTCTCAATCTCCCGGAGGAGTTCCTTTGCAATCGCTTCCGATCCCTGTTCCGCAATCCTCGCGGATATCTTCTCGAAATCCATCGCTACACCAGTATCCCGGTCTCAGAGAAGGGTTTAATCCGTATCAATATGTAATTGCGCATCCGTGACGGCAGGACGTCGGCGATATCCCCAAGCGTGACGCCGTCGGCGACCTCAAGGGTCCGCAGGTCGTCGGCGTAGAACTCGTAGGG
>NZ_DAQR01000078.1:11229-11465 GCF_002502935.1 Methanoculleus sp. UBA413 | reverse complement strand
TTCGCGAGCTCCTCGGGGCGCTTGAACCTATGCATGATCCTGCCGACCCCCCCGACGTACCCCTGGACCGGCGGATCGATGATCCGGACCAGCGTCTCGCGGTCAGGAGCCCCGGTCACCACGATCGGCACGTGGATCCCCTGCCTGATCGCCGGGAGCTTCTCCCTGATACACTCCTCGAAGTTCCCGAGGGCGTAGACGGCGAGGTCGTGCTCGTTGATGATATCCCGCTCCTC
>NZ_DAQR01000078.1:10445-10977 GCF_002502935.1 Methanoculleus sp. UBA413 | reverse complement strand
GCCCGCCTGAGGTACTCGGCGATATCGCAGGCGGTGTGCGGGAGATGGTGGATCTCCAGGCTCGGGCTGACCACCGCGATCTCGGTCCCGACGAGGGGCGCCTCCGCCACCTCGCCGGCAAGCGGTTTTGCAACCTCCCGTATCAGGTCGATATCGTCCCGCGGCACAAACGACTGGAGCACGACGTCCTGGGCCATGACGTGTTTCTGCACGACATACCCCCCGAGGTCGTCGATCAGGTCCATGATCTCGTCATGCCGGTAGACACCTCCCTTGTAGGTCACCGGCACCAGCGTCGTCACAGCGTCACCCCCATCCTCTCAAAGATCGGCGCGACCATCGTCTCCACAATATCACCCGGCAGGGTATCCTCGCTTGCCACGTAGTAAAACTTCCCGCCCTTGATATACTGACGGCGGACCTTGAACCCCTCGGGCGCGATGTACTGGAGCGCGTAGATGACATCCTTATAGAGTGTCTCGCTCGGGTCGGCGACCACCATCTGCTCAAGTTCCTCTTCCCCTGCCACCCC
>NZ_DAQR01000078.1:4968-10152 GCF_002502935.1 Methanoculleus sp. UBA413 | reverse complement strand
CCGATGTTCACGTTCGCGAAGTCGTTGACCCGGATCGCGCGCGGCATATGGCGCAGGCGCCCGGCGGCGACGAAGATCGGCACCTTCGGGTCGACGTAGATGTGCAGGTGCTCGACCACCTTGACCAGGTCGAGGTCCTGGAGCACGTCGGCCGCGATCCGCTCATAAGCCTCCCTCCCGACCTCGTCGGGCGACTCGATCACGAGTTGTTTCAACTGGGGCATCTACTCTCCCTTGACAAATCCGGACGCAAGCAGGGCAGACCCGACCGCGCCGATGTACTGCGAGTAGGGCGGGACGATGACCTTGGTCTGCAGGAGCTGGCCCATCGCATAGACCAATCCTTCGATCAGCGAGGTGCCGCCGACCATGATCACCGGCTCCTTGATATCGATCTCCTGCAACTGCTGTTCAAAGACCTGTTCCGCAACGCTGTGGCAGGCTGCGGCCGCCACATCCTCCCGCGAGCTCCCTGCCGCGAGGGCGTTCACCAGGCTCTGGGTCCCGAAGACAATACAGTAACTGTTCATCGGGACGTTCTTCCCCATGCCCTTCATGGCAAGCGGCCCGAGCTCGGTGATATCCACGCCGAGACGCTTCGCGGTCATCTCCAG
Source organism: Methanoculleus sp. UBA413 (assembly GCF_002502935.1). Lineage (NCBI taxonomy): Archaea > Methanobacteriati > Methanobacteriota > Methanomicrobia > Methanomicrobiales > Methanomicrobiaceae > Methanoculleus > Methanoculleus sp. UBA413. Next base: position 9,538 of record NZ_DAQR01000078.1, on the reverse strand, counting down.
GAACCGGCCGCTCGCACCGGCGCAGATGCCGCCCATCGTGAAGGTTCCCGGGATACCGTCGATGACGCTGATCGCCTTGTTGTCCATACCGCCGATATCGATGACGGTCGAGGCGCCCCGCTGGTGGTCGGCGAGGTAGACGGCGCCCTTCGAGTTCACCGTCAGTTCCTCCTGGACCAGGTCGGCCCCGAGGTGCTTGCCGATCAGGAACCGCCCGTACCCGGTGGTGCCGGTAGCCTGGATATCATCCCGGGTAAGGCCCGCCATCTCGAGCGCATCCGCGACCGCGCTCTCGGCGCTCTTGAGCACCTCGGTCGTCGGGTGCCAGCCGGTGCCGACGATCTCGTTATCCTTCATCACGACAGCCTTTGTGGTGCTCGAACCCGAGTCGACACCCATCGTGATCCCGGTCTGCTCCTCGCGGGCAAGGAGCGCTCTCCGCCGGGCGATGGTGGTCAGGGCCTCCATCCGCGTGAGAAGGGTTCCTGAGGTCGTCCGCTCGGTGAATGAGTAACTCACCACCGGGAGCTTTGAGTGTTCCGGGATGTAGCGGCGAAGCTCATTCCTGACGATCGCAGCCTCGGCGCACCGGAAACAGGTGCCGATGAAGACCCCGTCCGCATCCACCTTCCCATCCACGAGGGCCAGGCCCCGGGCGATCATCAGTTTGAGGTCGGCGCTCCGGACGTCCAGACCGAACGCATCGACCGCCCGCTCGACATCGGCGAGCGCTATATCGGGGAAGAAGACCTCCGCACCGACCGCCTCGGCGGCATCGTAGATCTCCTTCTGGACGCCGCTGTACTCGGGCCCGCAGGAGAGCTGGGCGATCCTCACCTTTCGGCTCACGCTTCACCTCCGTTCGGGAGACTCTCGAGGAACTTCTTGATGGCGGCGACGAACAGCACGCCTTCCTCCTCGCTCGTGGGGTACTTCAATTCCAGGATCGGTATACCGCTCTGGCGCAGGGAGAAGAGGATCAACTCGTCGGTGCGGGCGCACCCCATGCACCCGAACGCCAGGTCAGCGTCGGTCACGATGACCGCGGCCTCCGCCTCCTCGATGAGGGGGCCGTAGATCGCCATCCGCCCCCGGACGCCTGACGGCACCTCGACGGCCGCGTACTTCAGGCCGCGTTTCGGCTCTTCCGGCGTGATCTGCAGGGGTGGGGAGTCGATCCCGGCGGTCTGTATCCGCTCCCTGATACCGAGGGCTGCACCGAGCGGTTTGTGGCCGAACCGGGCCACAAGATCAGAGAGAATGAGGCTCGTTGCAGGGTAGATAAACACCTTTGCCATTGAATTCAGGACTCCTCGTCAATAAGTTCTTGTAATCGTTGAATATCAAGCCCGGGTTTCTTCCCGGATGCCGGTGCCGCTTCAGGCACCTCTTCCCCCCGTTCAAGGGCTTCAAGACCGCGGGTGATGTAGCGGAGGATCCGGAACTCCCGCTCGTGGCCGAGGTAGCCCGGCCTCGCCCCGCCGAGGTTCGCCCGGCATCGCCGGGGATCCCCGGGCGGGAACCCGCGGTCCTTGACGAATATGTGGGTGGGGTCGAAGCCGCGGATCTCGGCGATGAGGTGGTCGACCGCCTCAGGTTCACCCGTCACCTGCAGCCCGAAACACGTCTCCTTGATCAGGACGCCTTCGGAGACCTCGTATGCCCTGAGCGCAAGCTCGCCCGGGGTCATGGACGGGGACTCGACAAAGACGTATTTGGTCACTGTGCCGACGTAGCCTGGTGTGTACTCAGCCAATCACTTCACCTCCCTCACGTATACCGTCGTCCCTTCGCGCATCTGCTCGAGTTTCTCCGCATCCAGCACCTTCCCGATGATGTTCGTGCCCGTCAGCGGCTCGGACGTCGGGCCGAACTCGGCGTTCGCCGAGGCCCGGACACCGACCATGCCGGCGCCCCGCCGGGAATCGTTGGTCATCGCAAGGGTGAACGCCGGCACCTCTCCCGTGGGAACGTTCTCAGGGATGATCCCGATACCCTTCCCGATCTTCGGTTTGAAGAGGGAGACGTCCTCGAACCTGAAGACGAGCGGCATCTTCCCGACGTCGTGGTGCTTGAGCCCGGTCGCCTCACGAAAGATCGTGACCGACCGGGGCGCCGCCGCCTCGTCGAGGGTGATGCTGATGACGGCTCCGGGCGGCTCTGTTGCGACCTTAACCGCTCCTGCGGCGAGCACCTCAAGCGTCGTCGCCGGGGTCTGCCCGACCACCACCCGGTCTCCCCCGGTCTCGTCGCTGGTGAGGGTGACCCCCCGCCGGGCGGCGACCGCCTCCGCCTCTGCAAGCGCAAAGCCGACCAGGTCAAACTTCTCTGGTTCGGCCCTGATGGCAAGGAGATCGCCTTCACCGGCAAACCGCACGAGCTCGATACCGTGGACCACCTGTCCGACGACGGTGTGCGCCGCGCTTGCCGATACGCCCTGTGTGTAGATGTAGACCGCCCCGGAGGACTTGCCGGCGGTCCTGACCGTGACGGCCCCCTCGAGCCTTGGACCTGAGAACTCCAGCGGGACCTTCGCGGGGACCAGGTGCGTATCGACGACATGGGTGCTGGTTGACCGACCCACCTGGAACCGCCCTTCTTTCACGGAAAGGAGGAAGTGTTCGACGCTCCGGGCGGCCCCGGTATCGACATTCCCGCTCTCCCAGCCCTGCACTGCGGCCTCCACGTAGGAGACGACCTGCATGCCGTCCTCGAGCGGGAAGTCCCCGTCCCGGGTGACGACCGCGTGCGACCGGTCGGCACGCCTGAGTATCCGCTCGACCGCGGTGATCCGGTCGCCGGTCCCGATACGGTCGAGCAGCCCTCTGCCGGTGACGACCCTGCCGATGACGCCGCCGTCCGCCGCGGCCCCGTGATCGGCGGTATGCCGCATACGCGAGAATATCAGATAGGACCGGGCGGGGTCGTAGCCGCCGCACCCAAGGATGACGTCGCCCCGCTCGTAGCGGCCCGGTTCCCGTGCCGGCCGAACGCCCGACTCAAACGGCCCGAAGGCGGCGGTGTAGCGGTCCTGCCAGTGCAGCCGGAGCTTCTCAGCAAGTCCGGGCGCAAAAATCCGGGAGACCAGTGCCGGATCCGCCACCTCGACGACCATATCGCCGGCCGTGGTGACAAACCTGACCTCCTGCGACTCAGCCTCCTCCTCGAGCACCGGCCTGATGACGGCGACGCTGAACCGGGGATCCCGGTCGGGGAGGAGGTCGGAAAGCCGGGAATCCTCCGGAACCTGAACACGTTTTCCGTCCAGAAGAACCTCCATTATCCACACCTCAGGGGGCACCCGCCCCCATCACCTTCCGTTCGTCCTCGGTGAGGTGGGCAAGCACTTCCTCGGTCGGCCCCATCTTGATGATCTTTCCTCCCCGCATGAGGGCCACCCGGTCGCAGATATCCCTGACAAAATCCATGTCGTGCGAGACCACGATGAACGTCTCGTCCATCTCCTCGCGGGCGTGGAGGATCGAGTGTTTCACGTCGATCTTCGTGATGGGGTCCATCGTGCCGGTCGGCTCGTCAAGAACCACAAGCAGGGGCTCGCGGATAAGGACCTGGGCAAGCGCCACCCGGTGTTTCTCGCCCTCGGAGAGCTGGTCAGGGTAACGGCCCAGGATCTCACGGCTCTTCTCGGGCGTAAACCCGGCCATCCCGAGGGTGATGATCGCCTTTCGCATCGCAAGTTCCTTCGGGAACTCTAAGCCGATGGCGTCGGTGAGGTTATCAAGAACCGTCCTGTGCGGGTAGAGGTCGTACTCCTGGTGGAGAAGACCGATGTAGCCCTTCGCCCGCCCCCGGTGCTCGATGCCGGGCTTTGTCATATCGACCCAGTTGTCCCCTATCCTGACGTTCATCTCGCCGCTGGTGGGTTCGAGGATCCCTGATATGATCCGGGAGAGCGTCGTCTTCCCGGCCCCGCTCTTGCCGATGATCCCGAAGATCTCCTGCTCGTTGACATCGAAAGAGACGCCGTTGACGGCCCTGACCACGCCCCGGTCGACCGAGAGGTAACGCTTGACCACGTCCCTGGCGACCACGATCTTCTCACCGACCTCCGCCGCCTCGTACTGCGCGGTGTCGCTGTAGTCCTGCATGAACCGGCCGATAACCTCGTCCGGCGCCCCGATAGCCAGGATTTCTCCGTCTTCGAGGAGGATGGCGCGGTCGGCGACGTCCTCGATGACGTTTGAGAAATGCGACGTGACCACCATCGCCATGTCGTTTATCCGTGCGCTCTCGGTGAGCATCCGGTGGACGAGCGTTGCGGTCTCGGGGTCAAGGGTGCCGGTCGGTTCGTCCGCAAAGAGCATGAACGGGTCCTTGGCGAGCTGTCGGGCGAGCACCACCCGCTGCTTCTCGCCGCCGGAGAGGTCACGGGCGATGTGCATCATCCGGTGGGAGAGCCTGACCTGGTCGATGAGGTCGGCGGCCCTGCCGATCGCCTTCTCGCCCGGGTACCCGATATCATCGAGCGCCCGCAGGACGTTCTCGATCACCCGGTCGTCGCCGTAGAGGGCGAACGTCCGCTGGAACATGATGGCGGTCCGCCGCATGA
>NZ_DAQR01000078.1:1392-4850 GCF_002502935.1 Methanoculleus sp. UBA413 | reverse complement strand
GTTCTCGATCACCCGGTCGTCGCCGTAGAGGGCGAACGTCCGCTGGAACATGATGGCGGTCCGCCGCATGAGCCGCCGTTTCATCGGTGCGCTCTCCTCCGTCCAGAAATCGACATCCACCGGTTTGAGTTCCGCGCCGCAGGCCGGGCACGGCTTCCCTGCCTCGCTCGGGACACCGACGTAGTCGCAGGCATCACAGGCGGCGATATGATAGATGATCGAACCTCTTGACGGGGGCTGGTCCACGCCCCGCATAAGGTGCATAAGAACGGTCTTGCCGGCCCCGCTTCTCCCGATAATGCCGACTGTTTCGCCCTCTGCTATCTCGAAATTTATATCGTTGAGTACAATGTTTCCATTGAACTCCATGCAGAGGTTCTTAACCGTAATGAGTGGGGTCATCTTGAGCTCCTCGTTAAACTAATCTTCTCGTGGTATCATATTAGAGTTTATATTGTTGCACTTTTCCCGGTCTCCGTGGTATCTTTGAGGAGCTCCGCCACGATACCGGGCACCTCGCTGACATCCCGGATCACGAGATCGGTGTTTGCGTAGAGGATACCAGGTTTCGAGTCTGACTGCTGTTCAGTGAGTATTGCCAGATCCGCCTTCCGGAAGGCCTTCAGGTCGTTGATAGCATCCCCTATCATAACAACTTTATCATAGTGCTCCTGGAGCTCTTCCACGATCTGGGCCTTCATCGAGGGGGTGGCGACACCGTAGATGCGTTCTCGGGGGATACCGAGGTAGTCGCCCATCCGCTCGAGTTTGGTGACGCGGTCCCCCGATGCTATATATGCGGGGACGCCCATCCTGTGCAGTTCGCTGATGGCGTCCCGTGCGCCGCTAAACGGCCTCCCCCCGGTCGTCACCGTGAACTCGACACCAGAGAGGTCCACGTTCAGGATGACGCCGCTGTTCATGGCGACGATCGATTCTTGCTTGCAGCAGCTCCAGACCTTCCTGATACAGGCCTGCATATCACCGATGCGGGCCTGCCGGTCGGTGTAGAGGATCTCTGCGACATCATCTGCGGGGATGATCCGCCGGGAGCAGGAGACCCCAAACCCAATCGACCGTTCCTGGAGGTAGTCAGAGAGGTACTGGCCAGGCGGCGCATCGATGACGTCCCGGGAGTGGAGGTGGAGGAGGACGAGGATCCTACCCTCTGCCGCGAAGGTGAGGGTTGTTGTCTCAACCTCGGTCAGCATCTCACCCTGGAGGAGATCGCGTGCTACGCGGTAGGTCCTGAGAAGTGTGCCCGCGCTATCAAATACAACGGCAACCGACATTTGTTTTCACGTCAATAAGTCTATGTAGTCTCTGGTCATCTCTTGAATGGAGATCTATGTTACTGAGTGAGACGGCAGAAAACATAAAGAAGATGGAGATCCGGGGGGCCGGCAGGATCGCCCGGGCGGCGGTGGAGGCGCTGGCTGATTTCGCCCGCAATCTTGACGTATCCGACCCTGAGACCTTCAAACAGGAGATGCAGGGGGCGGCCGGAGTGCTCACCGCCACCCGCCCGACCGCCGTCTCGCTCCCGAACGCCGTCAGGTACGTGATGCGCGCCCTGGACTCGTTTGAGTCTGTAGAGGCGGCACGGGAGGCGACTTTATCGCGGGCAGCTGAGTTCATCGAGCACTCGGAGCATGCGGTTGAGTGGATAGCGGAGATCGGGGCACGCCATATCTCTGACGGCGACGTCATCCTGACCCACTGCAACTCTGAGGCGGCGCTCGGGTGTATCCTCGAGGCGCACCGGCAGGGGAAGGAGATCGAGGTCTACGCGACCGAGGTGCGGCCGCGGGGCCAGGGGCTTATCACGATCAGGACCTTAAACGAGGCAGGTATTCGCACAAATTATATCATCGACTCGGCGGTCCGCTACTTCATCAACGATGTCGACCTGGTCATCGTCGGCGCCGACGCGATCGCGGTAAACGGTGCGGTCGTGAACAAGATCGGGACCGCCCAGATTGCTCACGCCGCAAACGAGGCACGGACGAACGTCATTGTTGCGGCTGAGACCTACAAGTTTGCGCCCCGGACGATCCTCGGGGAGAAGATCGAGATCGAGGAGCGGGACCCCGCCGAGGTGCTGCCCCGGGAGGAGGCTGAGCGGCTGCCGTTTGTGCGGGTCAGGAACCCGGCGTTCGATGTGACGCCGGCTGAGTACATCGACCTGATCATCACCGAGCGGGGGGCGATCCCGCCGGAACTTGCGTATACGGTTATCAGGGATTACCTGGGATGGAGGATCGAGGAGTTTCGGTGAGGGGGGATCTCTTTTTCCAGTTGTGTCGGGGGAAACAATAGGGACTTTCGGGAGTTCTGCAACACAAGACCCCGCGAGAGAGACTATTGGCCCACAGAATGATATGAGAAGATTAGGATGAGAGTCAATTGCCTTATAGAGAAAGACGAGGACGGTTACTATTATGCCTCGATACACTCACTGCCGGGATGCTTTACACAGGCAAAGACTTATGATGAGTTAATCAGGCGGCTTGATGAGGCAATTTCGCTCTACCTTGAGGTCAATAAAGTTCCTGAGCCAGATGAGTTACGAGATTTTGTGGGTTCAGAGGATTGAAATTAAGACCGGTCAAGGCTGAAACGGTCGTGAGCTACCCCCGCTTGCGCCGGGGTCTTCCTGCGAGTGTCCTGGAATTTTCAGACCTCATTATCGCAGATTACCGGCGAATTGCCGGTAGTCCGCCCACAGGGCATTTTGTGATAGGAACCGCGTCAGCAATATGGCGCAATATGACGCTCAATTCTTCGAAAATGTACGTAAAAATGCTCTGAATCATGTGGATCTTCGATCACCGATACTCTTAGAACAACTTCAGCACCTGCGGGTTTTTAACCCGCTGAAACCGTCTCAATAACTCCTCATCCGGGAGGGGGCCACCGCGACCCACCGGCGAAGGGGGCAAGCCGGGGTTACCCCTGTTCCAGCGCCCCGCACTTCCACCGGTTCAGCCTGGAGGGGGCCTTCATCAGTCATCAGTCGACGATACCGGTCCCCTACCGGGGGCGGGGTCAGCACGCCCGGCCGTGATCTCCCCGCTCCAGGACCACAAAGATCTCGAGTGCCTCATCTGTGAGCGCGTAGCGCACCGCCCGGCCGTCGCGGTCAGACTCGATGAGCCCGTCTGCATCGAGCCTCTGCAGGTGCCAGGCAGCCGCAGAGCGGGAGATCCCAGTGTCGTCGGCTATCTCTGACTGCGTGATGCCGGGGTCGTCGAGGAGCAGGGCGAGGATCTCCCGGCGGGTATTGTTCCTGAGGTGACAGCAGATGGTCTTTGAGGTTGCATCGTAACCACGCCGAAAGTAGCCCACCCTGCCGTCCCGGTTTACGGCGCTGACCAGACCGGCCTCCCGGAGGCGGGAGAGGTGGTAGCGGGTCGTCCCGCGGTTGATCCCGGTGGCACGGGCGATCTCTGTGGGCG
>NZ_DAQR01000078.1:0-1129 GCF_002502935.1 Methanoculleus sp. UBA413 | reverse complement strand
TGAACAGATGATCTCGAAGGGCACCGCAAGGAGCGGGCAGTGGATAAGGAGGACGATGGTGAGGAATTCCAACGGCGAGTAGGCCTGCCAGACCGGCACGAACCGTTCGTCGTCGACGTTTATCCCATCAGTAGGGAGTTCGGCGGGGCCTGGTTCGACGATGATCTTCGCCGCCGCCGGGCTCCAGAGGAGGAGCAGGGCCAGGAATATGAGCAGGAGAGCTGCCCTGTGCACGGTCCAGCCCCTTGCGGGGGCCCGGCACCCCTCAGTAGTAATAGACGACATTCAGCGTATACTCCGTTCCCTCCTCCGGAACGTCTTCCCCGAAGATCAGGAATTTCCACGTGCCAGACGGCAGGGAATAGGACCCTGAGAGGGTGAGGGCCATCTTCTCGTCCGTCCTCCCGTCGGCACCGTCATGGTAGGGACCGAGCGCGGCGCTCCCCGGCAGGGTTATGGTCAGGGTAAGCGAATCGGTTCCTGGATGCTGGTGCCCGCTCCAGTCAAGGTTGACCACAATGCTTCTTACACCTGTCGGCACCGGCTTCTCGATGGTCTGGTACTCGCCCGGGTGTATCGTGCCGACGATCGACTGGACCTCCACGCCGTCGCCGACGTCGGCGACAGGCGTTACCGCAATCCCGGTGGCGGGCGTGCAGGACTGGGCCGTGGCGCCGGGGACGAGAAGGAGTGCGATGAGCAGGAGGACAAGAAGCATTCTTTCTGCAACGTACTCACTGCGTTTCGCTACGCTCATGAGATCACCATGCATTACGTCCAGGTCCCTGACCTTAACCTTTCTCTCCATCGCGTTGAATTGTCATCGGGGGGTTGGAACCGTTGATATCGTCAAATTGAAGGTTTATGTTGGTAATATGGATGGACCGGGACATCTCCAGTGGAAATTGACCCTCACCGCCCCCCTTCGAGCCAACGGTACCAGGGACCGGTAACCGGACGAATTGCCGGGGATTGCAGAACCCGGGCGATTACCGGGCCCGGTGGTGGCGGTGGGGGGTGATGCGTGTACGCCGGCGCACCGGGTTTCGGCATGTACCGCACCAAAATCGACCAGTGGACCGTTTCACCTTATGGTGCGGGTCCTGATGCGGGGTGAGCGATCGCCACC
>NZ_DAQR01000011.1:13079-18840 GCF_002502935.1 Methanoculleus sp. UBA413 | reverse complement strand
CATGAACGCTCCACACCCCTTCGTGATCTTCCGCGTTATCCACGCCAGGACCCGCAAAATAGGGTGCAATGCTCCACTAGCCTCATGGTGGTTTCATGGTGAATGGAACCCTACTGTTTCTTCAAATTACGCTTAAGTTAGTATTGTGCGGTTTCTAAGGAGGGCGGCCCCGGTATGTGCGGCCCGGGAAAACTCAGCATCCCTCTTTTTTCACGGTAATATCGTAGACCGCGTGCCACTTCCCTGGCGAGTAGGTCCTGACCATTCGTTCGGTGACCTCCCCGGAGGTGACGGCCCGGATCAGGGGGAGGTACTCGCCCTCTTCTTCCTGGAGCGCGTAGAGGTGGATCGTCCCGCCACCCCGGCAGAGCCCTGCGGCCGCCTCGAGGAACTGCGGCGCGGCCATGGGGAGGTTCATGATGATCCGGTCGAACGGTTCAAAGCCGAGCCGGGCGAGGTGCGCGGCGTCAGCGAGCATTGGGATGACGTTTGCTGCCCGGTTGAGCGCTATGTTGTGGACCAGGAGGTGGACCGCGGCGGGGTTGAGGTCCGCAGCAAAGACGACTCGTGCTTTCCGTGCGAGGGTGATCGCGAACGGCCCCACGCCGGCGAACATATCGATCACCCGCTCCCCCTCCCCCATATCCTCGAGGATCCGTTGCCGCTCGGTGGCGAGCCGGGCCGAGAAGTAGGCGAGCGCAAGGTCCACGTCGAAGCGGAGCCCGTACTCGGTCACCAGGGTGCGGGTGGTGGGGGTCCCGGCGAGGACGGCGAACCGGCGGGTGCGGTACTCCCCTTCGACCGGGCTCTCCGGGAAGAGTATTGTGTGCAGCGACGGCCGGGACGCAAGCAGCCCCCGGGCGGCCTCCGGGTCGTCATCCTGCATGATGGCGATCCCGCCCACGAGTTCGTGGCGGGGGAGAACGACCTGTTCCGGCACGGGCTCGAAACCGCACCGGACGGCGCCTGCGACCTCCTCTGTCACCGGGAGCAGGACGGCGTCCCCCTCGGGGCGCGGCTTTAAGCGCCGGTCGAGGAGCCCTTCTTCAAGCAGCCGTCGCCGTGTCTGCTCGGCCTCTCGTTTCGGCACCGCAAGGCACCACTGTTCCTCATCCACCCGGACCACCAGCCATCTTTAGGTATGAGTCCTCATACTATTCATGGATGAGTATATCAGGAGGCTGAAAGAGGGCTCCCTCAAACTCTATGCGCTCGAGAAGGAACTCCCGCCGGGGGAGGCGGTCCGGGTGCGGCGGGCGTTCATCGAGGGCGAGACAGGGACCGCCCTGCCTGCGGTGGGGTCGTTCTCCATCGGGATTGACCGGGTGGTGAAGGCGAACATCGAGAACATGATCGGCACAGTGCAGGTGCCGCTCGGTGTTGCAGGACCGCTCAAGGTGAACGGGGAGTACGCCGCCGGGTCCTGCTACCTCCCGCTGGCGACGACCGAGGGAGCGCTTGTTGCGTCGGTGAACCGCGGGTGCTCTCTCATCACGCGGGCGGGGGGTGCGGATGTGCGGATCATGCGGGACGGGATGACCCGGGCGCCGGTCTTTGCCGCACGCGACGTCGTCCACGCCCGGGAGGTGACGGCCTGGGTCGAGGGGCACACCCCTGAGATCCGGGAGGTCGCGGAGAGCACCACGAAGCACGGGGAGTTCCTGGATGTTGTCACCTACGTGGCCGGGACGAGCGTCTTCGTCCGCCTGGAGTTCGATACGAAGGACGCCATGGGCATGAACATGGTGACGATCGCAAGCCAGAAGGTCGGCGAACTCATCGAGCGGGAGACCGGGGCACGCCTGGTCGCCCTCTCGGGGAACATGTGCACCGACAAGAAACCGGCGGCGATCAACCTGGTCAGGGGTCGGGGGAAGACCGTGGTTGCGGGGGTGCGGCTCACCGATGCGATGGTCGCCGACCTCCTCAAGACTGATGCCGAGACCCTCACCGCGGTCAACTACCGGAAGAACCTGGTAGGCTCGGCCCGGGCGGCCTCGTTCGGGTTCAACGCCCATGCGGCGAACGTCATCGCCGCCATCTTCATCGCCTGCGGGCAGGACGCCGCCCACGTCGTGGAGGGGAGTAGCGCAATCACCACCGTCGACCGGGTGGACGGCGGGGTCTACGTCTCGGTCACCCTCCCGTCGCTCCCGGTGGGGACGGTCGGCGGCGGCACTGGGGTCGATACCCAGCGGGAGTGCCTTGCGATGCTCGGCGTCGCCGGGGGCGGCGATCCGCCGGGAGCCCACGCGAAGGCGTTTGCTGAGATCGTCGCCGCAGGGGTGCTCGCCGGCGAACTCTCCCTCCTCGGCGCCCTCGCGGCCCAGCACCTGGCCCGTGCGCACAAGGACCTCGGCCGGGGATAACAAGAAGGGCTGCCGGTTCCGGTCAGGAGATTGCTGGTGCCACGATCTCATGCAGAAGAGCGCGAAGACCGCGGAAGTTCGATATTTGGGCGCTAAAGTCCCTTTCGCGTCCTTCGCGCCTTCGCGTGAGGTTTCAGTACAGGGGGGCAATAGAGTCTCACGCGAAGAGCGCGAAGTCGCGAAGGATGTGTATCTCCTCCCAACCAGAACCCTTTCTTCGCGCTCTCCCGCGGAAGCACGCGTGAGACCTGCGATCACTCCCACGCACCCTCAAGTTAAGGTGAAATGGTCCACTACAGTATCTGGACAATAACAAGGCCTCACGCGAAACCTTGGCGGGGACTGCCGCCACCGCACGGGCTTCGCATTCCTCGTAGCCTCGCGCGAGAGCGTATAGGGTGGATCTCGCCGAAAGCGCGGAAGATCCGCTGATAATCAAAAAGGTTAAGGTTATGCCACCGGCACGAACTTCGTGCCGTAGTGGATGGTACCGCTCTCGCCGTCCGCCGTCACCCGGCGGAAGACGCTTCTCACCCGCATCCCGATCTTCGCCTCCTCGGGTGAGCAGGCGACCTGGGTGGTGAGCCTCGGCCCCTCGTCGAGCTCGACAATCGCGAGAACGTATGGGGTGGTGTTCTCAAACTGGTCGCTTGCCGACCGAATCACCGTGTAGGTGACTACCGTTCCCTCGCCGTTGAACTTGTGGTCGACGATATTGCCGCTCCTCCGGCAGTCGGGGCAGAGCGACCGGGGCGGGAAGAAGTAGCGTCCGCAGGTCGTGCACTGCGTCCCGATGAGGTTATACCGCTGCGGGATCTTTCTCCAGAACCGTGATACCGACATACTTTTACGCCCCCAGGATGTGCACGACGACCGTCGCGCCGGTGCCGCCGACGTTATGAGCCATACCGACCTCAGCATCCACCTGCCTGCCCGCGGCCTCGCCGCGGAGCTGGGTGACAACCTCGCAGATCTGCTTGATCCCGGTCGCGCCGACCGGGTGGCCGCAGGCCTTCAGGCCGCCGCTCGTGTTCACGGGGAGGTCACCGTTGAGGGCTGTCGCCCCTTCCGCGGTGAGCCTCCCAGCCTCGCCCTTCTTGCAGAACCCGAGGTCTTCAATCGCGCATATCTCGGCGATCGTGAAGCAGTCGTGGACCTCGACGAGGTCGATCTCCTTGTGGGTGAGGCCTGCCCGCGCAAACGCCCGCTTCCCTGCCGCCACGGTGGCGTCCAGGGTGGAGATGTCCCGCCGGTCGTGGAGCGCGATGGTGTCGCTCGCCTGGGCGCTCGCAAGCACCTTGACCGGCGAATCGGTGAACTCGTGGGCACGCTCGAGCGGCACCACCACGACCGCCGCCGCACCGTCGGTGATCGGCGAGCAGTCGAAGAGCCGCAGGGGGTCAGCGACCAATGAGGAGGAGAGGACCGTATCAACCGTGATGCGGTTCCTGAACTGCGCGATCGGGTTCTTCGAACCGTTCTCGTGGTTCTTCACCGCAACCTCTGCAAGCTGCTCGCGGGTGAGCGGGTAGCGGTGCATGTAGTCGTTTGCGATCATGGCGTAGAGCCCGGGGAAGGTCGCCCCGGCGAACCCCTCCCACTCGCGGTCCGCGGCGCTCGCAAGCATATCCACGCTCGCCCCGGTCCCGACATCGGTCATCTTCTCAACACCCGCAGCGACCACAATGTCCTCCATGCCGCTTGCGACCGCAATCACCGCCTGCCGGAAGGCAAGCCCGCCGGAGGCGCAGGCCGCCTCCACCCTGGTCGAGGGGACATGGTTGCTAGCGAGCCCGGCGTAATCCGCGATGAGGGCCCCGATGTGCTCCTGCTCGACGAACCTGCCCGCGCTCATGTTCCCCACGTAGAGGGCGTCGATCTTCTCGCCCGAGACCCCGGCATCCTCAAGCGCCATGGTTCCGGCCTTGACGAAGAGGTCGCGGAACGAGGTGCTCCAGTGCTCCCCGAACTCCGTGCACCCGACTCCGATTACTGCTACGTCTCTCATCTCTGCATCACGATCTTTCCTTTGTGTTTGGCATACAGTGCGTAGTCGAGGTAGACCGGGTTTGCGAGCAGCTGCTCCACGGTCGGCGCCGCCGCCCGGTCAAACGCCCCGGACCCGATCGCATCGGTGACCGTGATATCGAAGGCGTCGCTCCCCGCTCCCGACCCGAACGATGTGACAAAGATCCGGTCGCCCGGTTTTGCAACATCAAGCGTTGCGGCAAGCCCGATCATCGATGCCCCCGAGTAGGTGTTGCCGAGCCTCGGGACGACGAGGCCGGGCCTGATCTGCTCTTCGGTGAACCCGAGCATCTTTGCCACCCGCTGTGGGAACTTTGCGTTCGGCTGGTGGAAGACCGCGTAGTCGTAGTCCTTCGGGTTCGTGCCCACCGCATCAAACATCAGCCTGGCTGCACCCTGGACGTGCTTGAAGTAGCCCGGGTCGCCGGTGAACCGGCCGCCGTGCCGGGGGTAACTCTGCCCCTCGCGCCGCCAGAAGTCGGGGGTATCAGTGGTGTAGGAGCAGGTCTGGTTGATATCGGCGATGGTATCTCCCTCGCCGATGACGAACGCAGCCCCGCCGGCCGCCGCCGTATACTCAAGCGCGTCTCCGGGAGCGCCCTGTGCCACATCAGCACCGATGGCGATCCCAAGCGGGATCATGCCGCTCCTGACAAGCCCCATACAGGTCTGGAGGCCTGCAGTTCCAGCCTTGCACGCGAACTCGTAGTCGGCGGCGGTCATGTTGGGCGTCGCCCCGATTGCCTCACCGACCGTGCATGCGGTGGGTTTGACCGCGTAGGGGTGCGACTCGCTTCCGACGTAGATGGCGCCGATCGCCTCAGGGTCGACGCTCCTCCGCCGGAGGGCGGCACGGGCCGCCTCGACTGCGATCGTTGCGGTATCCTCATCCAGGTCAGGGACAGATTTCTCAAAGACTCCAAGGCCCCTGGTGATGTCAGTTGCATTGGCGCCCCATATCCGCGCGATCTCCGGGACTTTTATCCGGTATCGCGGGATGTAGACGCCGTATGAATAAATGCCTACCATAACTCTCCTCGTAGAGAACTGATGATCGTCTCGACATCCATCTGTGTGCAGAGAACCGTGATCCGGTCGCGCTCTGCAAGGCCTGGGATCAGTGGATGCACCTCTTCCGGTCTGATGCCCTGCAGCACGACGCAACGCGGCTTGAAGGGCGTGACCCGGATCGCCACCATGGGTGACTTCCCGGTTGAGACATCGGTGAAGATGAGGGCACGCTCCGTGCTCCAGCCGTAGATGCGGTTGAACTCGCTCGAAGAGAGCTGGAGGATCGCATTGAGGCTGTTGATCACCGTATACCCGTAGATGGTCTGGTCCATCGGGCCGCAGAGTGTGACTGC
>NZ_DAQR01000011.1:0-12880 GCF_002502935.1 Methanoculleus sp. UBA413 | reverse complement strand
ATGACGTCTTCGTCAAATTCGCTGTACAGAATTTTCGCAAATTTTTTGATGAACCGGCCACCGTTGTCCTCGTCGATCGCGAGGATCGTGTCGACAATCTTGCCGACGATGGCGGTTCCCGGACTCTTTCGCCGTCCGCTTTCGTAGTCGCTGATAACAGAGGGAGAGACCTCAAGACGCTCGGCGAGCAATCCCTGGGGGATGTCGAAACTCTGCCGCCACTTCTTCAAGGCCTGTCCCGGTGAGTCCGAAAGTGTGATCTCTCCTGCCATTTTCTCGGCAAGTTGATGCCGCACCCCGGATTTCATGCAGCTAAGATTACCACCCCGGACTTATAAAATTAGCGTATCACACTTCGACATTTCACGAAGACTGCCGGTCCGGTATCGTTGCGCAACCCGTATATAGTATGCATCTCAATTATGATACAATGGTTGAAGCGGAAGATCTGCAGTCCTTGAAAACGATCGCCCTGCTTGGCGGGTGCAAAGGCCCGATATGGCTCTCATCGCAGTCGCTTGGCAATGAACTGGGCATCAGCCCCCAGACTGCTTCGAGGCGCCTGATCGCGCTTGAGCGGCAGCAGTTCATCATCAGGTCGATGAAGCCCGACGGCCAGCACGTCGCCGTCACGAAGACGGGTGAGCAGGAACTGAGGCGGGAGTATGCAGATTATATCAGGATATTCAACCCGAAACGCAAGCAGTATTCCCTGACCGGGACCGTGATCAGCGGGCTTGGGGAGGGGCGCTACTACATGAGCATCCCCCACTACAAAGAGCAGTTCGGCAAGCATCTCGGTTTTGAACCCTTCCCTGGCACCCTGAACATCAGGCTCGATCCGGCAAGCATTCAGGTCCGCAAACAACTCGAACACATCGGGTGGATCGAGGTTCCGGGGTTCACCGCTGATGAGAGGACGTTTGGTGGTGTCAGGACACTCCCCTGCCGGATCAGGGGCGAATTCTGCGCGATCGTCGAGCCCTCCCGCACCCACTACCCTGAGGATATCATCGAGGTCATTGCCGGGTGCGAACTCCGTAACGTCCTGGACCTGAACGATAACGATATGATCGAGGTGGAGATTACCTATGATTGATGCAGCCATAGAGGCCCTGGCAAAGGGCGAATTCATCCTGTTGTACGATTTCGACAACCGGGAACGCGAGACTGATTTCGCGATCCGCTCAGACGCTGTCACGCCCGCCCACATCAGGCAGATGCGTAAAGACGGCGGCGGATTGATCTGCACCGCGGTGCACCCCGATGCCGCAAAGAGACTCGGCCTCCCGTTCGCGCACGATGTCCTGCGCGGCTGCGGCCTCGTCGAGAAGGACGGCGAGATCCCGTATGATAAGAAGAATCACTCGTCGTTCTCGCTCTGGGTGAACCACCGGGAGACCTACACCGGTGTCACGGACCGGGATCGCGCCCTGACGATCACCGCCGTTGCTGATGAGGTGAAACGGTCGCTCAACGGCGGCGGGCACAACTTCGCGGCACACTTCCGGACACCCGGTCACGTCGCACTCCTGCGGGCGGCCGACCGGCTGCTCGATGAACGGCGCGGGCAGACCGAACTCTCGATCGCGCTCGCAGTCATGGCCGGTATCACCCCTGCGGTCACCATCTGCGAGATGCTGGACGACGAGACCGGGCTTGCACTCACGAAGGAGGATGCGATGGACTACGCAAAGGAGCACGGGCTCGTCTTCGTTGAAGGGAAAGATGTGCTCGACCGGTGGGAGTCTCCCGGGGCCCTGCAGAGATAACCTCGTTTCTCTTTTTGCCTGCGGCGCTCTTCGAGTCCCCTCACCCCGCGGGAACCCGTGCCCGGGAGGTCACCTGATCGCGGTTTGTGCAGTAGTTCTCCAGTGGTTTCTGTCACGGTTTCCGCCGCCTGCGGTGGGGGGCTCGCCCCCAAGGTGATTCCCACCACGGTCCACAGTATGAGTGAAGCGGGGGATACTCCGCGTTCACCACCCATGCTGAGGTGGGTGGGGACGATCACCAGAACCGGCATGGGGTTCAACCAAGCTTGAACCTCGCCGAGAGCCAACCCGGAACGCAGTGCACCATGTGGTAAGTTTGCGCCAATGGGGCTCGCCCCCTCGCCGGTCCCCACCCCCGGGGCGATTCCCACCACGGTCCACTGCCCGGGTGAGGCGGGGAACAGTCCGGAACCTCCTATTGTCCAGAATCCTGAGGTGGATTGTTGGGTATATGCCGGGGCGCTACCAGAGGGTCCATCCCCGTGCAACCGCCTCAGGGGAGGTTGTCTCCGGATCCGTTTTCACACATCTTCGTCAAGGTGCTCGAAAACGCGTTAAATCTTGAGGAATGCTCCTGAAAGACGCCATTCTTACATCTTCAAAAACCATTTATACGATTGTATGATACCATAAACAGATGAAAAAAGATGCCGTGGCATACTTGAATACAAGAAAGAAGGGAGATTTTGCAGCACAAAAAAATGAGGTTGAGAACTACTCTAAATACCGCTTTCAGATCGTCGAAATCTTTCATGATCACCGGGCGAATGCAACACCTCCCGAGAAGAGAAAGGCCTTCACGGCGATGCTGGAGTACTGCGCTGCCAACAACTGTTCTGCCATCATCATCTACGACCTTGCCGGCCTTGCCAGGGATATGGATGTCGGGCTTGCAACGCTCAAAAATCTCAACGAACGATATACGGTTTACTTCGTGAACGACGATTTCTTCGGGTCCCGGGACGACCCGGAACTCCGGCGGGAGGCCATCGGTAACTTCATCGCGTATATGGGCCGGTACCGGGAAAGCGCCCGGAAGGCCGCCGCCCCGGCATCAAAGAAGGTGAAGAAGGGAGGGGGGCGGCCCATAGGACGTCCGAGGGCGCTCAACGACGGTCAGGTGGAAGCCCTCATCACAATACGACGGACCGGGACAAGCATCAGCCAGATCTGCAGGATGTTTGGCGTGAGCAGGAGCACGGTCAGCAAGATCCTCAATGACTATCCTGAATTGAAGGGGACGTGGAAGGGGGCCAGGCAGGAGGCGGCGGAGGAACCCACGGAGTAAGTCCCGGCGGTTCATCCATCAGGGCAGGAGGGTAGTGCCCTACGAAACAATTGAGACCAAACTTTGTTGAGATCTCGTCTGGGTGTTCCCGATTGATTGCGATCCGGGGCACGGCTTTCCCTTGGGTATCGCCATGACTGCCCCCGCCCCAGGGGGCGGGGGAGGAGGCCGGAGGCCGGGCGGGGTGGGGTGATGGGTGTGCGGTTCTTTGCGCAAGATGGGGGAGGGGTCTCCCCCTCCCCGTCAGCCCCACCCCCATGGTGATAGCCACCACGGTCCACGGCATGAGGACATGTTTGAGAAGAAAAAGGTCGAACTTCAGGCCAGGTCCGGCACCAATCTCGTCAGGGAAGAATGACAGCCAGAATAGGGCTTCACCAGAACCCGATAATGGAAATATTCTCCCCAGGTTATTTTTCGTCATGAACGCGGGTTGGTGCGCAACGTAATTCGGTCGGACCCTCTGAGATCGATTATCAGTTAGATGCTGGAGCACTACCAGGCAGGAGGGCGGCGATGAGGTCTCTCTGCCGGGAATCCGGTCAAAAATAATTTTTTGGGAGTAAGAGCGCGGTCTATAACTGGACCTGGGTGAGTGCGTCGTAGACAATCTTTCTATAGATATCAGGCTGCGTCCCGTACTCCTCCTGGGCCTTGCGTGAATCCTCGGTGGTCCCGAACACGTCCAGGCGGTCCAGGGTCTCGCGGGCGGTATCCAGCACCCAGAGGTCGCGGGTCTCCCGGTCCACAACCGATATCGACTCCGCACTGACCGAGACCAGGCAGGTCCCGTCCGGCGTCACATAGAGGTTCGGCTTGCCGACGACGGCGACGAATGCAGGCGGCTCGATCCGGGCAAGCTGCTGCATCGCCTCGGGCCGGTACGACCCTGCCATGATGAAGAAGGTGCCCGTCGGGTCGACCACCCGTCCACGGTAGAAGATGTTCTGGTCGCCCTGCCGCTGCTTCTCGGTGAGAGTTCCCACGATAAAGATGCGGTTGCTCCTGATACCGGTCGGGAAGATGACGTAGTTTGGGCTCTTCTCGTCGTCGCTCTCCTTGAACTGGTACCGCGTCTCGCGGAACTCGGATGCGAAGACCCTGCGCGCCGGCTCACGCTCGAATGCGCTCTGCGGTTTCATGCTGCCTCACCCCCGGCACGGTTCAGCAGTGCAGCCAGTTCCTCAGGCTTGAAGGTGACCGGAATACAGGAGTCCACAAGCAGCCTGCCGGCGAACTCGCCGCCGCTGCAGGTGTAGTAACGCCCGAGAACCGCGTTTCTGACACGGTAGAAGATCTCGTCCATGCCGAGCGGGTTCGACTCTGCGATCCCGATAGCCTCATCGAGGGTGATCCCGACCAGTTTCTCAACGAGGTCACGCTGCATCAGTACGTTCCTGGCACGTTCCCCGTCGTCCAGGACTCCTTTCAGGCGGAGATCGTACCGGAAGTTGGGCTGGATCTCGTGCACCGGGCAGTAGTTCTGCCGGGAGAGGGTCCGGTTGCACCCCTCAACAGGGCAGCGCTTAATGAGGCCCGACCCAGGCGCAACATGGACGAGAGCACCCTGGATCTCGGTCTCGTTCCGCCCGACCTCGATATCGCCCTCATCTGCGATGTACATGGCGGTGTTCAGTGTGAGGGAGAGTCTGCCGTTGTATTCATCGACGGTGGCATAGAAGATGTTGTAGACGGTATCGAGTTCCAGTTTCTCCTTGCCCTCGTCTTTCCAGATAACGAACTTGATGGTGCCGCTCTCATCGCCGAGCAGCCCGGTCTGAAGCATCCGTTCGTGGGAGACTTCCCAGTCCTGGATGACCTTGGCCCGCACGCTCCCCACCCCGGGTTTCAGCTCCGCAGTTGGTGTGATCGAAGGGAGGAGCGGGATATCCTTCTCCATCTGCGAGATGGTGGTGCCCGAGTGGATCTTCAGGTTCGGCGAGCCTTTGTACTCATCGACGACCGCTGACTCGATCCGGTACCAGTGGCCGTACTCCATCGCAGGGGCGTTTGCCCGGGTCCAGGTCACGAAGCGTATGGCGCCGCTCGAGTCGGCGATGATCCCGCTCTGCGCGATCGAGGGTGAGAGCGATGGGGTCAGGGAAACGATCTTTCCCTCGATCGTCACCCACTCGCCGGGAACGATCTCGTTTATCGGGCGGAGTTCCGTGGAGGAACCCCCGACACCGGTGAGGTTGTATTCGCGCGCGAGATCACTCGTCACTGTCCGTTCGGCCTCGGTGATATTGACGCCGAACTCCTCGACAAGGCGGCGGAGGCGTGATTCGATCTTCTGCTGATCGGGCTGTGCGCCTTTTGCTTCAAGTTTCCGGGAGATTCTCTCTGTTACCTCTGATAGGTTCATACATACATCTCCAGTCTGTAGTTGACATCAATACAGTATTAAGACTGGGGCGTGCGGGGTGAAAGTGAAACCCGGGATCGCATGCTTGTGAAGACCGGGGTGTGCGGCCGACCCGGCGAGAGCGCGGCATGCGTGCGGCGGTGATGCCGGGGTGTGTGGGCCCGGCCCGGTGACGGGGCATGCGCCGCGGCAGGGTTGCGCCGTCGCCGGCAGAGGCGGCCGGATGCGCCGTTTTGCAGTCTGAGGCAGAATCAGGGGTTATGCGCGCCCGCTCCTTCAACGTATATATAGTGGCAGGGACAACATCAGGTATATGGCATTGAATGCGGACAGTACAATCGCGGACCTCCTTCGGGAGAAGCCCGAATCGGCACAGGTACTCTTCCGGTTTGGGATGGGTTGCCTTGGCTGTGCCATCGCAAACAGCGAGACGATCCGGGAAGCCGCCCAGGTTCACGGCGTCCCTCTTGAAGAGATGCTCTCAGCTCTCGGCATCGCCGAAGCCTGAAGCACGACAGATTGATTACCGTTTGTCCCGGAGGCGCTTGAGCTCAGCAAGGGTGGCCTCGGGATTTCTTTTTACGTAGTCTGCGACCTCCGGGACGTGCAGGAGCGTACATCCGGCACAGCCCCAGACCCTGCCGCCGCCTGAACTCTCGACCCATTCCCCGAGTTCCTCATCGACGCAGGGGTAGTAGGGACAGTAACAGTAATCGCACCGCTGCCCCGGAAAGTGGCAGGGGTAGTAAGGGCACCCCTCTTTTTGCCACTCCACCCAGTGATCCCCGCCGTAGCGGCTGTAGATGAAGAACGACGGTTCGCTCCGGCGGACTTTCCCCTGCTGCCGCGCGAGGGCCTTCGGGACGCCGTAGAGGACGGCCGCATGGACCCGCCGGCCGACCTCGGTCAGCGTCCCGGCATAGGTGTGCGCGCTCGCGGCGTCACGCTCACATGCGACAGCGACCGCATCGGTGGTGGTGCCGGGGAAATCGTATCCGAGATCGTGGAGCGCCTGGGCTTTTGCCCCGGTCACCGTGACGATCGTCTCAAGAAGCGCCGCATCACTCATCCCCTCCCGGCTGTAGACGATGATGTTGATGGTATGCGGGGTTTTGGGGTCAGAACGTGTCGGGTTGGTCACTCCCGCTGTGATAAAGACCGTAACGAAGTCATACTGGAGCACGCAGAGGTGGCGCATCCGAACGGCGGTCAGGAGCCCGAAATACTCTCGCGAGAGGCCGTGTCGGGCAGTGAGAAGGTCGAGGTAACGCGGCGGGTCGTCATCAAAGTCGCGCGGCACGGTGTGGTTCAGGATAGTCGTGACGTCGGCGATACCGCCGTTGATGCCGGTGCTGGCAGCCCGGAACCGGCCGCGAAGGAAAAGAGTGGTGTCCCGGATGAAATATCTCATACGACAGAATAATGGACCCTGTCTTTCAGTTCCTGCTGTTTGCCCGCGTTCCAGCCCGCGACATCCTGGAGATACCCGGTCACTCTGCTGATCTGCACGACGTCATGGCTCCCGCACTCGGGACAGACGGCATGGCCGCAGAGCGGGCAGTACTCGATACTCTCGACGATGGAATGGTGGCAATCGCAGTGGTCGAGCGGGCACATGATCTCAAGCGATGTCTCGCCGCAGTGGGGGCAGGGGGTCTCGTCCACGACGAAGTGGCACGTGTGGCACTTGTACCGCCGATCTTCCGCGGGGATTTCGTTGAGGCTCCGGTATTTTTCCGCCAGTCTCTGCTGTTCTGGGCTCCAGTTCATGGTACCAGTGTCTGCAGGAGAATATATAACCCTTAAGATGCGGGATGGGCCGCATCCGCCTCAGACCACTCATAGGGTTCGTCATATCCCGGGGGATCGGAACGGAGATCTCATCACCGGCGGATGCGGGAGAGGCGCTCGGCTTCGGCAGCCGGATCCTCAGCCTTGTAGATGCTCCTGCCCACGATGACCCCATCGACCAGCCGGGCCACCGTATCGAGGTCGCCGCCCTGCGCCCCAACGCCGGGCGAGTAAATTGTCTTTTCACCGACGATCTCGCGGAGCCTGCTGATCCGGTCCGGGCGGGTGGCAGGGGCAATGATGCCGTCGGCCCGGCAGGAGACGGCGAGCGTCGCCAGCCGTTCTGCCACACCCCCGTGGAAGAACTCGGTCGCCCCCGGGTGGCTCATCTCGGCGACGATGTAGGCGGCCCCGCCGTGATTGTGCGCCACCTCAACGCAGGCCCGCGCTGCATCGGCTCCCACGAACCCGTGGGCGATGATGGCGTCAAACCCGGCCGAGAAGACCGCTTCTGAGATGAGACGGTTGGTGTTCGGGATATCCGCGACCTTGAAGTCGGCGATGAGCGGGAGGCCGAGCCCGGCGAGGTCATCGACGATAGATAGGCCTGTCGCGAGGACGAGCGGGTAGCCGACCTTGACTGCGTCGATGAAGGGTGCACAGGACTCCGCGACTCTCGCGGCCTCCTTTCGGTCGAGCAGATCAAGGGCGAGGATGAGTTCGGTCATCCTTCCAGCCTCTCGAGGGTTGCGGCCACGAGCATCGGGAGGTTGATGGTCGCATCGCCATAGACCGTCACCGCCCGGGCCTCCCCGGTGAGTTTGCCCCACGAGCGGGCCTCATCGAGCGTCGCGCCCGAGAGCCCGCCGAGGTCGGGCCGGTCGCCGGTGAGTTGCACCGCGTAATCAAACCCGCTCTCGGTCATCAATTTGCTCTGCAGGATGTAGTTCTTCGGGACCCCGCCGCCCACGAAGACAGCGCCGGCCCGTTCGGCCTCAAAGCACCGGTCGAGGAGTTCGTGCATGTCCCCGAAAGCGCTGACAACGACCTTATGCATCTGGGAGAAGAGCCAGTACTGCAGCCCGATCATGGAGTCCTGGATGGCGGGACAGTAGACCGGCACCCCGGCCTTTGCCGCCTCGGCAAGGATCCCGGAATCAAGCCTGCTCCCGATCCGGTTGAGGAGTTCGGAGATCGAGACTGTCGAGCCTTCCGGGAGCGACGAGTAGACGTCCTGCATGAACTCTTCGAACCTGATGAACGCTTCATTTGGGAGGAAGATATCGTAGATCCGGTTGATCCCCTCCTCGCAGAGTTCGGTATCGGAGACCTCGCAGGTCCCGTGGTAGTGGTGGCAACCGATCGCCTCGATGGTGTCGTGGGTGAGGTTCGCCCCGGTCGAGACCAGGACGTCGATGTGCCCCCGCCTGATGAGGTCGGCGACGATGCCCCCCATCCCGCCGGGCACCATGGCGCCCGAGAGGCCGAAGAACTTCAGCGCCTCCTCGTCACGGAGCATCCGCTCGTAGATGTTGACCGCCTGCCACAGGGATCCCCCGTTGTAGGCTCCGGCTTTCCCAAGTTCATCGACGAGTTCGCCGACCGTCATCCCGGGGCGCACACGCGCCTGTTGTACCGCATCCCCATACTTGAAGGTCATGATACTATTACACCAGTTCTTGAGAGGTATTGGCGTTCATGCACAATAACACCTTGTCTTCTCGTGAGACCACTCCAGGAAGGCTCCCGGCGCAGAGGGGCTCACATCGTACCCGGACTCCCACCAACTCGGACCTCCGGTGCTCGCGCTCCCTGGAGATATACAGCCCCCGCGAAGGCCCGGTGATGCACCCACTTCTGCATCTGTGGGATTATTTTGAGGTTTTTGGGTGGATTGCCAGCCGCTCGCGTTGCCGCGAGGATCGTGGAGGGGATATGTAGGGGATAGCAATCCCGTGGACATCGAGAACTTCCGCGTGAAGCTCGGACTCATGCAGCTCCCTACCATACCGGAGGACCGGGAGAAAAAGCGGCGTCTGGTGAAAAAGTATTGTGCTCGGGACCCGGGATGTTGGGTTCCCGATGCCAGACAGGGGATGACTAGTTGGCCGACACGGGATGATCCCACTCGTCCCGCCGTGTCGGTAAGTCCGGTCTTGTGGCCGGACCATCTCTCGTGAGAGCGGGCTTTTGGGCCGGAAAGCAGAAGACCAACCTGAGGGTTTTCCTCGTGTCTTTGCTCCCCTTTCCGTGCACACCCGACTGTGGATCTGTACGGCCAGTCACAGAACCCCGTTCACCGGGGTCGGCACCGTCGCGAGCGGACAGGCGCAGGACACGTACCTTCGTTGCTGATGGTCAGCACGGGATCACCAGGGATCCGTTAACTCCCAAATGTTATAAAACTTTTTTTGTAAAGTCCATTCGATTAACCGGTGATGGAAACCTCATGCTTCGCCATCCGACGTAAAATCATGGTAAATCCCCGGGAGGACTGCCTCAGTAATGGCCCGGAAGGAGAATTGCCTGAAGGAGACCGGTTTCCGGCGTCCGGGTCTCCAGCGGCTCAGCCGCAGAGCGCCCGCTGCCACGCGGGGATGCCGCGCACAAGCGGCCGTGCAAGATGCCGGCGGGCGCTCGGGGGCACCTCATACCACCCGGGCCTGATTGGGCGTTTGAGCCTCTCGATCTCCGGCTCCCGGGCCCGGGCCCCGCAGACCCTGCACTTGTAGCCCTTCGCGGTCCCGGCGCTCGTCATCCGCTTTGCACAGGCAGGGCAGATCGGGGGGCGGATGCGGACCGCATCGGCGAGGCGGGAGACCCCGATCTTCTCGAGGTTGAGACTCTCTCCCTTGTAACTCCCGGCCGCGATAACCACATCGCCCGGGATGAGGGCTCGCACGATATCCCGGAACCCTTTTGTCGGCTCGTAGGCCATACAGCGGACCTCGTCATCGCCATCAGTGAGGAGGAGCGAGACGTGGCCGCCGGGCCCGGTGACGGGGGCTCCGGCGATCGTGCCCCGCACCAGGTACGACCGCCCCTCCCTGAGCATCCCTACCGTCCCCGGCACCAGGTGGGCGTCCGTCCCCTGGTTGGTGGTGTAGACCTGTTCACAGGCCGGCTCCTCGGAGCGGAGATACGACCGCGCTTCCCTGACCCATGCCGGGCTCTCCCCCCTGATGCCGAAGAGGACCGGGTCGGGGGTATGGGGCACACAGACCACCAGGTCGTTCTCCCGGTCCACTGTGTCCCATGTATGGGGGTAAGTCATCTCCTCGGCGCGAAAGAGGCTCTCGCGGTCCACCTTCCGGGGGGTGCCCCACATCTCCCGTTTCCGGTAGGCGAGCACCTCGTATGTCCGGTCGGGGAAATCACTTGCAACCGCCGCCGTCGCGCCGATAAGCCCCCTCCGGTTCTTGTAGCCCTGGTAGCGGGCCCCGACCGACTCGAGCACCGCGCAGGCCTCCCCCACGTTGCAGAAGTCCCGGAGCGCCGCGTAGTAAAAGTCAGGCGGCGGTCGGATGGGGGAGACCACCACCCCCGGGTTGGTCTCGGCGGCGTCAAACTCGGCGAGTTCTTCCACGCACGCACAGGTGAGTGCGAACGCTGCATCAGCATCGCCCTCGGCCTCGATGCAGACCGCCGCGTTCCCCCGGGTCTTATGGATGACGTTCGGGTTCAGCCTGACCAGCCGGGCGTCAACGACACGGATACCTGCACGCGCGAGCCGCCGCACCAGGATCGCCCCGATATAGGTCGTGCACATCCCGGAAGGGGAGTCCGTATCATCGATCCCGATCCACATAACCCCATAGTTTATATCGTTCTCCGGCTATATCGATTCTTACGGGTTATGTCGCAGGATCGCCTTCCCCAGATGGTCATCAGCATCATGCTCCTTGCGGACCTCGATGTCTCGGAACGGTGCAACATCCGGCCGCGGAGTTTCGACCTTATCGCGAAGAAGGGCGACACCCTTGTCATTATCAAAGTCGTCTCTCACATCGACAGCGTGAGCGCCGATATCGCATGGGATCTTGACCTGATCGCCCGACACCTCGAGGCCACCCCCCTCATCGTCGGGGAGCGGGCACGGGACGCGGAACTTGAGCGCGGGGTTGTCTACATACGCTATGGGCTCTTTGCCATCAGCCCGGAGACGCTCTTCGACTACTTCGTGGAAGGGATCTCACCGCTGGTCTACGCATCGCCCGGCGGTCTCTACGTGAAGATCAAAGGCGACCTCCTCCGTGAAGTGCGGATGCGTTCCCGGATGTCGCTTGGGGATCTGGCATCAGAGCTCGGGGTCTCCCGCCGGACCATCAGCAAGTACGAGAGTGGGATGGGCACCACGCTCGATGTCGCGATCAGGCTTGAGGAACTCTTCTGTGCCCCGCTCGTCGAGACGATCGAGCTCCTTGGTTACCACTCCCTCGAGCCCCAGTCCCGGACGCCTGTTGAATCCGCAACCGGTGAGATCCTCGTCGATCTCGAGCGCATGGGCATGGAGATACACGCGATGCGGCAGGCCCCGTTCCAGGCGCTGGCGCTCTTTGGCAGGCATACGATCCTGACGGCATATGGAACCTCCCAGAAGGTCGTAAAGCGCGCTTCCCTTATCGGCAACATCTCCCAGATCACGAAGACGTTTGCGATGTGCATCGCCACAGATTACAAAAAGCAGAAAAAAATCGGCAAAACCCTCCTTATCGGTGAAGAGCATCTCCACACCCTCGAAGACGGCTCAGAGCTCATAGATATGATTAATGGGTGAAAATGTTTATATAGAACTACAAACCTACATTTCTATCGCTTAACAACGGTGATACCTATGTCAAGTCTTGGAGGACAACCAATCCTTATTCTGAAAGAGGGTAGCCAGCGTACCCGCGGCCGTGACGCACAGTCAGGCAACATCGCTGCCGCAAAGGCCGTCGCAAGCGCTGTACGGACAACACTCGGCCCTAAGGGCATGGACAAGATGCTCGTCGACACCATCGGTGACGTCGTCATCACAAACGATGGTGTGACCATCTTAAAGGAGATGGATATCGAGCACCCCGCCGCGAAGATGATGGTCGAGATCGCCAAGACCCAGGATGATGAGGTCGGCGACGGCACCACGACCGCGGTCGTCATCGCAGGCGAGCTCCTGAAGCGGGCCGAGGACCTCCTTGACCAGGATGTGCACCCCACGGTTATCGCCCACGGATACCGGATGGCTGCCGATAAGGCGCAGGGCATCCTCGACGAGATTGCCATCGACGTCAAGCCCGACGACATGGCGATGCTCAAAAAGATTGCCGACACCGCCATGACCGGCAAGGGCGCCGAGGCCGCAAAGGAGAAACTCACAGAACTTGTCGTCAAGGCGATCACGATGGTTGCCGATGCCGACGGCACCGTCGACACCGAGTTTGTGAAGGTCGAGAAGAAGGTCGGCGGGTCCATTGAGGACTCCGAGATCGTTGAGGGCATGATCATTGACAAGGAGCGTGTGCACCCCGCCATGCCCCGCGCTGTCAAGGACGCGAAGATCCTGCTCCTGAACGCTGCCGTCGAGTTCAAGAAGACCGAGGTCGACGCCGAGATCAGTATCACAAGCCCCGACCAGCTCCAGATGTTCCTCGACGAAGAGGAGCGGATGATCAAGGGCATCGT
>NZ_DAQR01000009.1:9960-10584 GCF_002502935.1 Methanoculleus sp. UBA413 | reverse complement strand
ACGTACTCCGTAACCCCCGAGTGCAACACATCTGCAAGTGGATACTTCCGGATCACCCGCCCAGTGTCTGTCTTCACACAGCCTCCGGGAGTGATCATGAAGTACGACCCCTCAATCATCGCAGAGGACTCAAATACCGGCCGTACACCTCCATGACGGACGACATCCGCGTGACGGGCACAGAACGCCTGGAACTGTTCATCGGTCACCGCGAGGTCGGCCACAGCATCGTCATTCTCACCCTGAATGTGGAGCATCTGGAAGACCTTCCAGCGGTCGGGAGAGGTTCTTTTGATGAAGTCTGCCATATCCTCCTCCCACGTAAGCTGGGTGACCGTTGTATTGATCTTCAGCCGGATCCCGGCCGCCCTGATGGCATCCGACAGATCGATGCAGTGCTGGACATGCTGCCCGTAACCGCGCCCGAGGTGTTTCTCGGTAGACTCGGATGCCGAGTCCACTGATAGCGCGAGCCAATCGATACACGCAGCGTGCTCCTCAATGAGTTTCTGTGAGAGCAAGGAGCCATTTGTGGTGATCGAAACGGTCATCCCGAGGTCCCGTGCGGCACGGCAGTAATCAAAGAGGCTCGGATGCTCGAGGCCCCCGAAAAGGAACAACTGA
>NZ_DAQR01000009.1:4926-9800 GCF_002502935.1 Methanoculleus sp. UBA413 | reverse complement strand
CATTCCTGCATCTGCAAGATGCGCGAGGATCGTAAGACCTTCGGAGAATGGCACCGGTTGTTCACCAAGGTTCCGGGCAAAACAGAAACGGCAGGAGTAGTTGCAGGCAGAGATCAGGTGCCAGTTGACGGACCGGATGGCAGAATGTGCAGGCATGCATTACGATTCTGGAAGAGCATATCATCACCCTTCTTTGAAATTGTTGTTAAAACCGGAAACAAATTAAACAACCCTGATACATCTTCTCCGTATGGGCCGTCCGCACCTTCTCTTCATGAGTGCAGGGGAGCGTATCAACCAGACCTTCCCTATCTGCGTGAAAAGCCTCGAAGAAATCACCCATACGTTCATCGTGGTCGAAGAAGGGGTCTATCACGACCTGCCTGACGACCCCGAACACCTGAGGTCGGTAAAACCACAGATCCGCCAGGCTATCGAAGATGTGCGGGCAATTTGCAAACCACTGGCAATCTCATTCGCCGCAATACGGACACCTGATACAACGATCCACCCCATCCGTGACGCCCTCCTCGCGACTACCCGCCAGTACCCTGAGGCGCGCTGCTCGTTCAACCTGAGCGGAGGGACAAAGATGCTCTCCCTCTCCCTCTTCATCATGGCTCTCTGGCTTGACGCCCGGATTTACCTGACACCGGCAAACGACTGCATCGAACAGGTTCTCATACCAAGAATGCATCTGGATGACGTCAGAAGGAACCCAAACTACACAACTGCTCTATCAATCCTTTCGCATAAGGGCACAGGCAGCTGGACTCCCCGGCAGGAATTTGGCAGAGAACTGGAGAAACAGTACCGGCCTTCGCGGTTCTCAGGTGACCACGGGATTACCCGCATTCCAAACCGCGGCACAATTACAAAGATCTTGCAGCAGCTCATTGGGTGGAACCTCATCGAAGAGTCATTCTGCCGCAACAGTAGAAAGGCGAAACAGTACCGATTGACGCTGCATGGCGAGTTTGCCTGGAAGGTATTACAGACCGAGGATCGGGATGTTGCAATGGGAGCAGAATAGTTTCAGAGCAGGAAAACAGTTTCCAGACACTCTCAAGTAGTTCCCATTGAGATCCTCTGATGGAGGTGAGACATGTGGGTAAGAAAGGATCCATAACACCCGGTGCGGCACGCCGAGTTCAGGCCGCCGCCGACCGGGGTGGCACCAACCAGGGGTTCAAGTCACGGGCAATGTCCGCTGCCGCAAAAAATTCCCAAAAATAACCCTTTTCCGAAAGCCTCACCACTTGCCAGCCTCAAAGATCAGGAATCTGTTCGGGATGACCAGATCCACTTGACCTTTCGGGTCTAATAGAGTTCGTCCCAAAAAGGTCCGCGAACCTCCGGTACATCCTGATTGGGACACTTATATTCAAGGTTTCTATCATCTGGGCCGTAACCGAGGTCAAGATGTTAAAACGGCTTTCCATTGGGTATCGCCACGCGGGGGAGGGACCGGGAGGGGGGGTCCCCCTCCCGGAAGAGGCGTTTTGGGACGACCTCAAAGTCACGTGGGGGAGAGAATTTTGCCTGTTAGACGCAGCGTCATGGGTGTTTAGGACGCCTTCCAGATAACGCCCGGGTCCCGTGGGAGTTTTCCTGCCGCTCACGACAGCGCGGATCCGCCAATATAAATAGGGTGTTGTCCGGCCGGTGCCTGCTGGCCGGACCGCATTTCACCATCGTCCGTGCAGACCCGGTGCCGCTCACATGACCTCGCCGAGGGCCTTGCTCACGTCGGCGGCGGAATGGAACTCCCGGTCCTTGATCCTCCTCAGGATATCGAGCACGTCACCGGGTGCATTGTTCTTCTGCGCCTGGTTGACGACCTCCTTCTTGCCGGCAGGATAGTCCATACCCCGAAGGTACTTCTGCACCTGGGCCACGCTGACCGATGCCTTCTTGCCCATCTCTGCAGCCCGCTCCTCCGTCGGCGCCCGGGTTGGCCCGGTCTCCTCCCTGGCCATCGCTTTGCTGACATCGATCGGCGAGTGGTAGGTCTGGTCAGGCAGGTTATCGAGGATATCCATGACATCCCTGTCCGCCTTGTTCTTCTTTGCCTTATCGATCAAGTCCTGCCTGCTCGCCGGGTAATCTACCCCGGCCAGATACTTCTCAACCACCGCCGGGCTCACCTTAAACCGTGCCTCTACCATTCGAATTCGCCTCCTGTGACGGCGGGTGAATGGGGCAAATAATATAAAAAGATTAGTATGGATGCCCGTCATGGTTGGTGCTGAAGGTCATCCTCATAACCTGCGCACGAATCCGAGAAAACCCCTCTCTGTGCCTCTGTGTTCACCGACAGGTGCGGCCGACCGAGCAATCAGCGGACCCGGTCACAGGCAGAGGCAATAGCATGGGCGGCATCGCTCTCTTGAACGAGGAGATGCTGAGTCCGCCGGACCATCAGCAATACATTGATACAGGGTGGGCGACAGTGGATGGATGCGTAGAAATCCCCGGAGTTTTGTTATGCCGGGGTGGGAGGTTTGCCTGATGACTCTCGTGATCGCATTTATTGGAAAACAGGGAGCCGTAATGGCCGGGGACATGCGGGAGATCGCGTTTTTGGGGGACGATTCCTGCATCGAAGAACTGGAGCGCGAGCTCTACAACGGCTTGATCGCCTCTGACGATGAGCTGAAGGAGCGGGCGAGCGAGATCGGGGTGACGATCAGGGTCAGGGACGATAAAGCCAAGGTTTTGCAGCGGGACGGGGTGCTCATCGGCGAGGTAACTGAGACCGATGGATTGGCAGTTGCGAGGAAGAGGCTCTATGTCACGAAAGGGAGTTACGTGATCGCCGAGGTTATCGATTCCCGGTTACGGGTGACCAGGAGGGGCAGTGCAAGCAACTTCGTGGTGCTTGGAAACAACATCACGAAGCAGATTGCTAATCAATGCATCCAGGGGGCATGGGAGGGAGGAACGATTTCAGACGCTATTCGGCTCATCATGCTCACCATGCAGATAGCGGCGAGCGTGACGGCATCGGTGAGCAGAACGTTCATTCTGGTGCATACCGAACTCGCGGCCAATCTCAGCAGTGCTATAGAGCAGGATTCCCGGGGATGAATGCTCTCTCCGGGTGGACTAAGTATCCCGGTATACACCCACGGGGTTTCCCGCCACTCCCTGAATTGGGGGCGTGGAGCCCTGCCGGAGACGGCAACGGTATCTCGACCGCAAAAATGTGATATATGGAAAAATTATTGGTTAAAATTATTGGTTAAGGAGGTTACGCCTCTTGAGCCAGTCTACCTGAGCCCTGACGTAGCGGTAGACGATATCACACTTCTCGTCCTGGAAACTCCAGGGAACGACGATAAGAAGATCCCCTTCACGTATCCAGAGGCGCTTCTTGATCTTGCCCTTGATCCGCCCGGTCCGTGTAACACCGTCCTCACAACGGACCCGTATGTGGTTTGCCCCGAGCATCAGATCAGCCCGGGCGAATATCTCCCGGTTTCGTCTTTTCGGTAACCGTACTCGTACTATCTCTCCGCTTCCGCCTTTTTGTGATCCTCGTCTATTACTCAGTTAATCAACTCCGTGACAGGCGGGTAACATTAGGCCCCGCCTGCGTATTTTGCTGGTGGTGTATACCAATGACCTGGGCCACTATTAATGTATCTGTCCCGAGAGGCCATTTAATTCTGGTTTGTTGAGGGGTCGGGCGTGTGCAGGGTGGGAAGGAAGATGCCCGGATGGCCCCATACCGGAAACCAGCACTGCCTGTCGTCATCACACCGTGCTTCATCTCAGGGGAGGCGGGTCTGTTGCATGACTGCGGACACCTCTCTCCAGACCCGGGTGGAATACAGTGCCCTGTACAGGATTCTTTATGCATGGTCATCTCCTTCAAAGTGCGCAACCGTGTTACTCACCGGGGTGGATGCGGTGAACACTGTTTTCCGTAAGTGCAATCGCAGTTAGATCTGTGCTCAAGGCCATACGGTTGCCCCCGGTAGCGACCGCGGTTTCGTCCGAAGGGTAATTAAGGTTTGAATGTACATGAGTGAAGAGGATCTTTGAATGGAAAGCAGCAAGCTGTACGTCGGAAACCTCACCTACTCGGTAAATGAAGAGCAGTTGAAAGAATTATTTGCCCCGTACGGGACGGTAAACGACGTCAGAGTCATTGAACGCAAAGGGTTCGGGTTCGTTGAAATGTCCAGCCCTGAAGAGGCTGAGAAGGCAAAAGAAGCCCTGAACAATACTGTGTTCGAAGGTCGCACCTTAAGGATCGACGAGGCTCGGCCTCCGAGACCAAGAAGCGACTTCCGTCGGTATTAAGTTCTTATTCGGCTGAACAGTAACCCGAATACTACTTTTTTGGAAGATCAGAGTCAGGGAATCCCCCGCCTCTGATCGATCCTGTACGCGCGATGTTGTATCGTTTTCTGTCGTTGTCCTGTCCTGTGCGACCGGGTATTCCACCGGGGGCGGGGTGCGGGGGAGGATGAGCAAAGCAATATGAGCCTGTGGGACAGTGCTCCAGGCTGAGCCGACGAAAAGCGGCGTGCTGAAGGGATATCTGACTCTCCTCAGTAAGAGTTCCGGGTCGGCATTTCTCTCACAACCCTCGTGAAGCCCCATGAGGCAGAGCGAGAGGCGGCATCGATAAAAACAGCCTCTCCCCCGCGCAGTGGACCGTGGTTGGAGGTCTCGTCTACCATATCCCTGCAGGGAGGGTTCATATCTTCCACGGCGATACGGGCCCGGTAGCCTCCACCGGGGCAGACCGCTGGTTCCAGGAGCAGATGCTATCCAGGAGGTCGACCTCGGGGCCTCCGGCAGGGTGATCTTCTTGTATGTCGCGAAAGTGACGGCATACCACCTGACAGATGAAGGCTCCA
>NZ_DAQR01000009.1:0-4712 GCF_002502935.1 Methanoculleus sp. UBA413 | reverse complement strand
GACAGATGAAGGCTCCACCTGACCGGCAGTGGTGGGAATTCACGATAGGAAGACCGCATTCCACAAATCCTGCCCCCATATGTCGGGAGTAATGACCGGGTGATCCGGCATAACTATTATCTATTCTCATGTCATGTCCGGACCCGCATGACAAAAGTTACCATTGTCATGGCATCCCTCCTGATCCTCGCACTCGTCGCGGGTGCAGGCGCACAGGTGGGATTGAGCAATGTCAGTGGCACCAACGAGAGTTCGAACCAGACGACGGAAAGCACGCAGAACATAAGCGGCAACGTAACGGATCTCACGAACGCCGGGTCCATGCTTGCCGCGGCGTTCGAGAACAACGCGTCCCGGACGAACCTGACGCCAATTCCGAGTTTTACAGCTGAGATCGGCCTTGAACTTGTCGCGCAGAACTTCACCTCCCCCATGATGGTTACGTCGCCCGACGACGGGACGGGGAGACTCTTCGTCGTAGACCAGATCGGTGTGGTGAAGATCGTTGACGCGAACGGAACCACGCTCCCCGAGCCGTTCCTGGACCTCCGGGGCAACCTCGCGAACCTCAGCCCGACCTACGACGAGCGCGGCCTGCTCTCCATCGCGTTCCACCCGGATTACCGGACCAACGGTAAGGTCTACGCCTTCTACAGCGCGCCCCTGCGATCGGAGGCTCCCGAGGGGTGGAACTGCACCAACCACATCTCCGAGTTCCAGGTTGATCCCGAGAACCCGAATGCAGTGAACATCTCATCTGAGAAGATCCTGATGTACATCGACAAGCCCTACCAGAACCATAACGGCGGCCAGCTTGCCTTCAGCCCCGCCGACGGCTACCTCTACGTATCGCTTGGAGACGGCGGAAGGGCGAATGATGTCGGGAACGGGCATACCCCCGGAATCGGGAACGCCCAGGACCTCACGAAGATCTACGGTAAGATCCTCAGGATCGACGTGGACAGCACCGCCACCGGGGGCGTGACGGTCCAGCAGAACATGACCGGAACAGCGAACCAGACGCAGAACATGAGCGTCAACCGGACTGAGACCCCGCCCGAGCCGACATGGACGACGTTTGCAGGCAGCCTCTACGGCATACCGACCGACAACCCGTTTGCAGAGACCCTGCCCGAGATCCTCGGCACCTATGCCTACACCTCCGTCCCGCCCGAGATCTATGCCTACGGGTTCCGCAACCCTGCCTACATGGCCTTTGACTCCGGCGGCAATAACACACTCTTTGTCGCCGATGCGGGACAGAACCTCTTTGAGGAGGTGGACATCGTCTTAGGTGGCGGGAACTACGGCTGGAACATCCGCGAGGGCACGCACTGCTTCGACCCCAACGCCACCACGGCACCCGGTGCGTCCTGCAACATCACCGGATACCAGGGTGAACCGCTGATCGGCCCCATCTTCGAAGGCGGCCATGACCTCGGTCTTGTCGTCGTCGGCGGCAACGTCTACCGCGGGACCGCCGTCCCCGAGCTTGAGGGCAGGTACATCTTCGGTTACTGGAGCGACAGCCGGACTGTCGGGAACGGCACCCTCCTCGCCGCCACACCTCCGACAGGATGGGCCGAGGGAGCGTTGCCAGAGACTGCCGTGAGCCTGACACCCGACGAGAACGCCATGTGGGATGTCCAGACGGTGAACATCACCGGCGGGACGAACGAGACCCTCGGTACATTCCTGCGCGGGTTCGGTGAGGACGCCAACCAGGACCTGTATGTGCTGACAAACGATGTTGGAGGACCCGATAATTCCACCAGCACCGGCAAACTCTGGAAGATCGTGCCGCCCACCGCCGTCACTCCGGCCCCGACGACGGTGACGCCCACAGTCACCGGGGAGCAGACCGGGTACGCAGCATAGTACCAGACCAGCACGATAGTCGAGGGACTGGGAACGGAGCCGATGCGGTCCTCTCCCTCTCCCTCTCCTCACTGGACCCCGCCGGGAAGATCATGGAGGCCCTTGCATCGACCGAGACCAGCATTCCTCTGGAAGAGAATCCTGTGATCGCGAACACCACCCTGTTCACGGGCCGCCTTTGGCAAACGGGCGTTGTCGCTACTCATGACCGTACGGGCAGGTATGAACACATGCCCGGGGGTGGGCAACCTTTAAGCCCTCTCAACCATCCCGGAAGATCCGGATCGCCCCCGGAGGGTGCAGAGGAGATGATCAGGCAATGGCAGACGACCGTATCCACGCGCTTCCGGCGGTTCGGCGGCGGCTTGGGAACCCGTTTGCCCGTGCCCTCCTCCGGTTCGTCGCCCGGGACGACGGTTGCGGAAACCGCCTCACAAACGCGATCCGGTACTACCTGGATCCGACCGACGATCTCTGCTGGAGGTGCAGGCTTGCGGGCCGCATGGTGGGGCATACCCTCCGCCGGAGCAGCGACCTCTTTGGGGTGAGCGAGGATGACATCAGGAACGGGCTCCGGGAGACCGTCTTCTTACGGGGGCTCCAGAACGTGCTTGGGGGATCGCTCGCTACGGTGTCACTATGCCCCAGATCGTGAACGCTCCCTTTATGGTGGTCTGGGACTTCACTCACCGCTGCAACCTCAGGTGCGCCCACTGCTACCAGGATGCGCAGAAGGCGCTCCCCCGCGAGCTTGATACTGAAGAGGCAAAGCACCTCATAGAGGAACTCGCGGATGCCGGTGTGGTGGTCATCGCCTTCTCGGGAGGGGAGCCCCTGATGCGGAAGGACTTCTTCGAGGTGGCCGCCCATGCCTGCAGGAACGATATCTACGTGGCGCTTGCCACGAACGGAACCCTCATCACCCCGGAGATGGCAGGAAGGATCCGGGATGCCGGTATTGAGTATATGGAGATATCTGTAGACGGTAAGGATGCAGAGAGCCACGACGCCGTGCGGGGCATCCCGGGCGCGTTCGACAGGACCATAGCGGGCATCAGGAACTCTGTCGCGGAGGGGTTCTACACCTGTATAGCAACCACAGTCACCCGGGCGAACTACGCCGAGGTCCCGGATATCTACGGCCTTGCGTCGGACCTCGGGGTGAACCGGCTCATGTGCTTTAACTTCATACCGACAGGGCGGGGCGTGGAGATGGCAGGCCAGGACATCTCTCCTGAAGAACGGAGGGATCTGATGCGCTACCTGATGGCCCGGACCCGGGAGGGCGGCGGTCCTGAGGCGCTCAGCACCGCCCCGCAGGTCGCACCCGTGGCGCTTGCCGACGAGGGAGGCGTCCCCGTCGGGTACTTCTACGCCGGGGAGGCGATAGAGGGAAAGACCGGTCTCCTTGCCGACTTCATCGGTGGGTGCGGTGCAGGCAGGCTCTACTGTAGTATCGAACCCGAGGGGAACGTCCAGCCCTGTGTCTTCATACCGATCACCTTAGGAAACGTGCGGGATACACCGTTTCTTGATATCTGGCACTCATCAGAGGTTCTGCAGGGTCTGCGGGACCGGAGCCTGCTCTGGGGGGCATGCGCTGGTTGCGGTAACAAGTATATCTGCGGCGGATGCAGGGCCCGCGGGTGGGCATACTTCGGGGATATCCATGCGCCTGACCCTGGGTGCATCAACAACCGTGATTACTGGGAGGCCCTCCTGGAGAATGAGGGGCCCGCTGTGCCCGGTCACCGGCACCAAAAGTGAACCGCCTGTGCTCTCTGGTGGTTGAGTGCGGGAGGTATTGAACCCTGGGCTCCGGGGCCCGCACGAGTGCGGCATCAAAAAAAGAGTGGGTTAGCGGTTCTTCCTCCGCCAGAGGAGGAAAGACAGCGGGGCGAGGAGGGGTGCATAGACGAGCGGCGTTGCAGGCGTCGTTGTCGCCGGCACAGTGGTCGCCTCCGTCGTTGCCTCGCCAGTCACGTTCCCGGTACCGGTCACATTGGTCGTGACATTCGTCTCTTCTCCGGTTGTGACATTCATCTCCCCGGCTGTGGTCACATTCTCAGTTACTGCGGCAGCGATGGCAAACGTGGAGAAACCAGGAGTGATTGCACGGAAGCGATACTTCCCGCTCTCCTCACCGATGACCTCGGTCTCCAGGGACTGCCAGGCACCGTCGACGTAACGCATGAACCTGACATCCTCCGGGAGCATACCACGGTCTTCGAGCCAGTCGGCAGAGACGGTGAAGATCACCGACGTGTTGCTGATCCCGCGCTGGTCTGCCCAGTAGAGGCTGATATCGACGTACTCGTAGATATCAGCCGCAGGAGGTTTCGCTGCATTGGGGCGAGCCACCTCTTTCACGGTCACCATCAGTTTCGGGATGTTGGACGCCGCTGTGATGGCAACGCTGCTGACCGAGGAGACGCTGATATCCGAGAACGTGAACGTCTCGCCGCTCATCAGGTTCTCGCACATTCCTGCGGAGAAGGTCGGTCCGGTGTCGCCACCGCCATCGCCCCAGTCATGGTATGTCGCTCCGCCGCTGTTCCCGGGGTTGGTCGGGATCGGGGTGGGTGTGGGCGTGGGGTCGATCGTGAATCCGGTCGTGACGGTGACCGCTGCTGTTCCCTCTCTGCCGCCGGCCCTGGCCGTCACATCCGCAGACCCTTCAGCGAACGCTGCAAAGAGGCCGGCCCGGTCGAGTGTGCCGACGCACGGGTCAGAGCATGACCAGGCAACCCTGACCCAACCCATCTCGTTGTCGCACTGGTCAAAGACCGTGGCGATGAACTCCCGGGCATCCCCGACCTCAATTGTGGCGGGGG
>NZ_DAQR01000037.1:5656-12269 GCF_002502935.1 Methanoculleus sp. UBA413 | reverse complement strand
CCCCTCCCCGGTCCCCTCCCCCGATGGTGATATCCCCACGGTCCACTCCAAGGGGAGAACCCGGAGGAAAACCCGCTCCGGGGCGGTTCTCCCCTGCCTATCCTTCCGGGAAATCGTCGCCAGCACTACTCCTGGCGCGGCTTCCCGCTGCATATCGCCATGACTGCCCTCGCCCCCGGGAGGAGGCCGCAGGCCGGGCGGGGTGGGGGAGCGGAGGGGAGCGCTCCGTGGGGGATGGGATGAAGGCCAGATGTGGTCTGCTATTTTGGAATCGATGCACTAGACTTGTTCGCCCGTGCGGTCCCGATCCCGTTGGATGCCCGCATCTCGACGACATACTCCAGGATGAGTGCGACGTCGTCTTCGGTAAGCCGTTCCCCGGCGAGGGCCCACCGGATCGATGCATCGACATACTCCGGCTTGACGAGTTGGAACGACTGTGCTCCTTGGATCGGTGCTGTGAACGATTCTCCCGTGAAAGCGAGATCAGAAAGAGACTATGTAGCGATTTGGGTAGCGAATCAGAAATGAAATAGGAAGGCCAGGGCCGAGATTCGAACCCGGGTCGAGGGATCCACAGTCCCTTAGGATAACCGTCTACCCCACCCTGGCAATGTACCCATGTTAATTGGCGGTCAGATTTGATTAAGGTATCTCTTCAATACACCCACATCCTGCACCACCCCTGGGGATCATGGGAGCGCGCCCGGCCGGGATCGACGGCGGCCCGGGTCTGCAGCGCATCCCGCGCACCCTCCCCGGTTTGGCCGCCTCCGCCCGGGATGGATTGCATGTCCGGGAGAATCATTAATAGACCCCATGCTCTATAACGTACCAGTGTTCCGGGCGCCGGAGGGCGCCCTGGGGGTAGGGGAATCACCCAACAGGTGGTGTGATTCAGGAAAAACGGTCAATTTTCCAGATTTTTTGGGAATTGTTCGTCCATAACGTATATACCGGAAGGTGATTATCATGGCAAAGAAATCAAAGATCAGGACCCCCATCGTCTGCGTGATGGGTCACGTGGACCACGGCAAGACGTCGCTCCTGGACAAGATCAGGGGCTCATCCGTGGTATCGACAGAGGCGGGCGCGATCACGCAGCACATCGGCGCCACACTCGTTCCTCTCGATGCAATCACCCGTATGAGCGGGGCCTTGAGCAAGGTCAGCGTCAACGTCCCGGGCCTCCTCTTCATCGACACCCCGGGCCACCACGCCTTCACCACCCTCCGCGCGCGTGGTGGGGCACTTGCCGATATGGCGATCGTCGTGGTGGATATCAACGAGGGTTTCCGTCCCCAGACGATCGAGGCGCTCCAGATCCTGCGCAACTACAAGACGCCGTTTGTTATCGCGGCCAACAAAATCGACCGCATCCACGGCTGGCGCGTCCAGAAGGATCAGCCGTTCAACAAGACGTTCGCACAGCAAAACGAGCGAGTCCAGGGCATTCTTGAGACGAAGGTCTACGAACTCGTCGGCAAACTCTCAGACCTCGGGTTCAACTCCGAGCGGTTCGACCGGGTCACCGACTTCGCGCGGAACATCTGCATCGTGCCGACGAGCGCCCTCACCGGCGAGGGTATCCCTGACATCCTCATGGTGCTGGTCGGGCTTGCCCAGCGCTACATGACCGAGAGCCTCAAGGTCAGCGCCGACGGCCCCGGCGCCGGCACCGTGCTTGAGGTGAAGGAGGAGCGCGGGCTTGGGATGACGCTTGATCTGATCCTCTACGACGGGACCCTTGCGGTCGGGGACGAGATCGTCGTCGCGGGAAACGAGGAGATCATCGAGACTAAAGTGCGCTCCCTCCTAAAACCGCGGCCCATGAAGGAGATCCTGATCGAAGAGCGGTTCGAGCGGGTCAGGTCCGTCACCGCCGCCGCGGGTATCAAGGTGGCCGCACCGAAACTTGACGGCGTCATCGCGGGCTCGCCCCTGCGGGTCGTCAGGGGCCCCAACCGCGACGAAGTGGTCGAGCAGGTCCGCCATGAGGTCCAGGATATCCAGGTAACCCTCTCCGATCTCGGGATCATCATCAGGGCCGATACCATCGGCGCGCTCGAAGCGCTCTCAAAGGAACTGGAGGGTCACCAGATCCAGGTGATGCGGGCCGCCGTCGGACCGGTCACCCGCCACGACGTCATCGAGGCAGGGACGATCAAAGACCCCCTTTACAGCGCTATCCTCGCCTTCAACACCCCGGTCCTGCCTGACGCGATCGATACCCTGGCTGACGCCTCGATGTCGCATGTCAGCATATTTGAGGGCGGGGTCATCTACCAGCTCATCGACGACTACGTGGAGTGGCGGGATGCGAAGAAGCAGGAACTTGAGCGGCAGCGGTTCGAGAAACTGATCATGCCTGCAAAGATCCGGATCCTCCCTAACTGCGTCTTCCGGCAGAGCAACCCCGCGGTGGTCGGCGTCAGGGTTCTTGGCGGGAAACTCCAGAGCGATGTCGATCTCCTCCTCCTCCCCGGCGGCCGGAAGGTGGGCCATCTCAAGCAGATACAGGATAAGAACGAGACGGTCCATGAGGTGGATGCGGGCAGGGAGGTGGCGATCTCGATCGAGGGGCCGACCGTCGGCCGCCAGATCGACGTCGGCGACGACCTCTATGTGGATATCCCGGAGCGGCACGTGAAGGTGATCGAGCGGGAGATGCTCGACCTCTTAAACCCGAGCATGCGGGAGATCCTGGAGGAGTTCACCTCCCTCAAACGCCGGGAAGATCCCTTCTGGGGGAAGTAGGCTTTTAATACCATATTATCAAATTGTATAGGTACTTTCGAAGGAGTCGTCAAGATGGTGGATTTCAAAATTATCCTATCAGACCCGGACACCGGGCGTTCATACAAGATCGATGCGACCGGTCCCGCCGCAGGAGCACTCATCGGCAAGCGCATCGGTGACGAGATCGACGGGGGTGTTTTCGGCCTTGCGGGCTACACGATCAAGATCACCGGCGGCACGGACAGGACCGGCATCCCGGCACGTCGCGACCTCCCCGGGCCGGCACGGAGGAGAATCCTCCTCTCCGAGGGCGTCGGGTTCCACCCGATTATGGAGGGGCAGCGCCGCAGGAAGTCGGTGCGCGGAAACGAGATCAGCGCCGACTTCGTCCAGATCAACGCCGCCGTGAAACAGCGCGGTGCAAAACCCTTAACTGAATACTTCGAAGAGCCGAAGGCGGCCGCCGAATAAATCAGCACCCACTTTTTTTGAGAAGTCCTGTCCCGGGAGGTGAGACTGTCTCTCCGGGCAGTTCTGTACCCGATCACGCCGTGGGGTTCATGAGACCGTGATTCTAGCGGGAGTAGACCGTTGCATCTCAATCTTCCAAAACTTCTTGGTTTTGGTACTTGATAGGCTCTCGGCCGTCAACTCCATCACGCCCGGGCAGGGTTTCCCCTGGATATCCCCCGTGGCGAAGAGCCACCACTGTCTCCGGGGAAGGCGCATGTCATGCGTACAACCTCTCTCGCCCTGCTTCATGAACATTTCATATGCAACGTTCACCCGGAAGGCCGCGTTGCCGCGGTAGTTCGCGTGCAACCGTTCATCTCCCTCACGCGCCAGGGTCCACAAAATAAGGTGAAATAGCCCGGTAGTTCGTCTCGCTCCGGTGGCGCATTCTGGGGGCGAAGGAGTTTAGAGGGGCCGAAACGCTGGAAAAAGCGGCCGGGCTCACCCCTACCTCCTCTTCACGACCTCCCTCTTGAGGGAATCCAGTTTATCCTCGAACGCCACCCCGTATTTTTTGGCGAGGACGACCACCGCCGCCTCCACGCGGAGGTTGCCGTCGAAGTGGTCGACGACCTGGTGGAGTTCCGCGACGATCTCCTGCGGCGGCTTCCCGGTCGCGGTGGCGATCCGCCCGATCAGTTCCTCGTAGGGGCTCTCCTTCACCAGGACGTCGGAGGTGGGCTTGAACCCGAGTGGTATCGAGACCTCCGCGACGTCAAAGAGCGGCCTGATGGTTCCGCCGTCCATCTCGACGAGCCCCTCCGACCTTGCCCGCTCCAGGAGCTGGTTCGCCTGCTCCTTGTTCATCCACTTCCGGTCGATGGCGATGTAGAAGACGAACTCGCTCCTCTGCAGCCGGTCTTTGCGCATGTGTTTGAACGGCGCGGCAACGGCAATCTTTACGCTCACTCGCAGGCACCTTTCAGGAATGTTCGCAGGTCCATCGCGTCCATGTCGCCGTGTGGACTCTCCTTGGCGACATAGCACTCGGTCACCGGCCCTTTGTCGACGACCCGGAGGTAGAAGACGTTCTCCGCGACCGGGAGCCTTTTTTCAGGGGTGAGCAGCGTCCTCTGGAAGTCCACCCGGAAATCCGCCGCCTCACTGGTCTTCTCGGAGAGCGGTATCAGGGCATCGAGGTCCAGAAACTGTGTCCGCCCGTCCGCGACCTGGATGATGATCCGTTCCTTGACGAGGCCGTCGCCGCCCTTCGAGGTCGTATGGGTGTTATGCAGCCGCGCTATGCACGAAAGGACATCCCGGAACGGCCGGGCGAGTTCAAAATCGAGGTCTATTTGTTGGGGGAAACGATGGTATATCCTGCGCATCACTAGAGGTGAGGTGCGCGGAACGTAAAAAAGGATATGATCCCGTCGGTTGCCTGTTTCATGGGGCCACACAAAGGGTTTTAACATCCCCCACCCCCATCACCGGGCCATGACGGATCAGGTTACGCTCCTGCAGATGAACGACTCGCACGGTTACCTGGAACTGCACCCCGAGCTCTTCTGGGCCGGAGATCGGGCCGAATACCTGATGGCCGGGGGCTATGCCCGGATAGCCGCACTCCTTGACGCGGTGCGGGATGCGCGGCCGGGGAGGGTGCTCGCGTTCGACTGCGGCGACACCATCCACGGGACCTACTCCGCCGTGCAGTCGGAGGGGGAGACGCTCGTCCCGGTTCTCAACGCTTTGGGGTTCGATGCCATGACCGCCCACTGGGAGTTCGCCTACGGTCCGGAGCAGTTCCGGAAGGTCGCCCGCGGCCTCGACTACCCGGTCCTTGCCGCGAACTGCTACGACGATTCCAGCGGCGACCTCGTCTTTCCGCCCTACACCATCTGTGAGACCGATGGGCTCCAGGTGGGCGTCATCGGGATCGCCGCTACAATCGTCGACAAGGTGATGCCAAAATCCTTCTCTGAGGGGATCCACTTCACCCTGGGGAACGAAGAACTCCCGGGGTATATCGCCCGGCTCCGCGACGACGAGGGTGTGGACCTGGTTGTGGTGGTCTCACACCTCGGCTTTCCCCAGGAGGTGAAACTCGCCCGGGAGGTGGACGGGATCGACGTCCTTCTCTCCGGTCACACCCACAACCGCCTCTTTGAACCAGCGGTTGTGAACGAGACCATCATCATCCAGTCAGGCTGCCACGGCTCCTTCCTCGGGCGGCTTGACCTTACGGTCGAGAACCGGCGGGTGACGAAGTTCGACCACGACCTCATCGTCGTCGGCGAGGCTATCCGGCCCCACCCTGAGGTTGAAGAGATGATCGGGGAAGTCATGGACCCGCACCGCGAGCGCCTCTCCCGGGTCGTCGGCGAAACCCGGACTGGGCTCAACCGCAACACGGTCCTTGAGGCCACGATGGACAACCTCCTGCTCCAGGCGCTCCTCGATCTCACGGGCGCCGATATGGCGTTCTCCAACGGCTGGCGCTACGGTGCCCCGGTGCCGCCGGGCCCGGTCACGGTAAACGACCTCTGGAACATCATCCCGGTGAACCCTCAGGTCTCGACGGTCGAGATCACGGGTCGGGAACTGCGGGCGATGATGGAGGAGAACCTGGAGCGGACCTTCGCGCGGGACCCCTACGACCAGATGGGTGGCTACGTGAAGCGGTGTATGGGGATCAACCTCTACTGCAGGCTCGAGAACGCGCCCGGGCTCCGTATCCAGGAGTTCTTTGCGGGAGGCAAGAGGCTTGATCCGGACGCCGTCTACCAGGCAGCGTTCGTCACCAGCCAGGGCGTGCCTGCGAACTACGGGGAGAACCGGGAGGTCCTGGATACCAGCGCGATCGAGGCGCTCGAGCGCTACCTTGCGCGCGGGCCTGTCAGCGCCGACCTCCGCGGGAGCGTGGTGGCGATATGATGCCCGGTTACCGGGTCCTCGTCCACGCAAGCGAGCGCGACAGGGTGCCTGTGGCCCTGAACAACGCGAAGAACCTGATCGCCGGTCTTGGGGTGGGGGCGGTCGAGGTCCGGGTGGTGGCATACGCCGACGGGGTGGAGGGGCTCCGCGCCAGCGGCCCGAACACCGTCCTCATGGGCCTGCTCGCGAGTCACGGCGCCGGGTTCGTCGTCTGTGCAAATACCCTCCGCTCCCGGAACTTAACAGCAGAGGATTTCCCAGACTACGTGGAGACGGTCCCGTCCGGCGTCGTGGAACCGGTCATCAGGCCGGCGCTGCCTCCGGCCGTAAAAAAGGGGATATCTTATGCAAGCAGGACTGCGTTCACAACGCCGTCCTGGCCTGGTCTGCTGACGATCCGCGCGCGCCCCATATCTGTCCTGATGATGGCGCCCCTGGTCAGGAGGCCCCGCCGGACGTAGTTCGGGTTGGCGCTGTTTGCCTC
>NZ_DAQR01000037.1:0-5527 GCF_002502935.1 Methanoculleus sp. UBA413 | reverse complement strand
CCGCCGGACGT
The DNA here is from genome assembly GCF_002502935.1 of Methanoculleus sp. UBA413. Classification (NCBI taxonomy): domain Archaea; kingdom Methanobacteriati; phylum Methanobacteriota; class Methanomicrobia; order Methanomicrobiales; family Methanomicrobiaceae; genus Methanoculleus; species Methanoculleus sp. UBA413. Next base: position 5,516 of record NZ_DAQR01000037.1, on the reverse strand, counting down.
AGTTCGGGTTGGCGCTGTTTGCCTCGACCGCCTCTATCTTCGCCTTCCTGGTCTCGCCGGTCGCGGGGTCTGCGACTGCCGCGTAGTCCATCCGGAGTGCCCGGACCTTCTGGTTACCCCCGTAGGTGCGGATAACCCTCTTGCGCTCTTCACCAATGTGTGTCTCTGCCGGAGCTCTTCCGATCTCCGACCGCTTCTTGCCCTGGGAGGTGTGATAGCGCCCGCCCGTCGGCTTCCGTACTGATCTTCCTTGCCACTGCATGTGACCACCGTTTGTACTCTACTATGAGGACGCGATGCCCGTCGTGGGGTTGCAATCTCTCGTTAAAGTGCTATAACTATTCGGGGGGAGGGTATTTAATCGTGCTGATCACGCGAGGATCGCATCCAGCAGTTCCTCGATCCCTTCCCCGGTCTTCATGTTCGTCCGGAAGATCTGCATCTCCGGGTTGTAGCGGCGCATATCCTGTTCCATCCGGTCGAGGTTGGCGCCGACGAACGGAGCGAGGTCAACCTTGTTGATGACGCCGATGGTGCTTCCGCGAAACATCATCGGGTGTTTGTTCACCACGTCGTCCCCTTCGGTGGAACTGATGATGACGATCCTCTTCTCGGCGCCCAGCCTGAAGTCTGTCGGGCAGATCATGTTGCCGACGTTCTCGATGAAGAGGATGTCGATATCGTCGAGCGGCAGGTGCTCGATGGCGTGCTCCACGAGATGGGCGTCGAGGTGACACTCCTTCCCGGTGTTTGCGTTGTAGGCCGAAACCCCGAGGGCGACGATCCGCTGGAAATCGTCGTCGCCGTAGACGTCCCCTGCAATGGCGCCGACGCGGAGCCCCCGCTCCCGGAGCAGGGGTACGAGCCGCTCAATCGTGGCGGTCTTCCCGGACCCGATAGCGCCGAGGAGATCGAACGCCCGGATACCGTGCTTCTTGAGGAGTCCCGCGTTGGCGTCTGCGATGCGGTTGTTGACGTCGTAGATATCCTTCTCCACGTGGACGTCGATATGGTGCATGGTTAGTACTATTGATCATGATATGTTTATAGGTTAACACCCAAACACTACGGCAATGAGCGCGGAGCGCATCCTGTACCCCTGTTATTTCGATGCCACGCTACAGCGGCGGGAGGGACGCCGTGTCCCGAAGGAACTCGGCGTGAAGTCCCCCGACCTCCCTGCTATCGAGGCAGTACTTCGGAAGATGAAGGTCCCGTACCGCCTGGAGGAGCACCACCATCCCGCCAGGTGGGCGGAGCGTGAAGGCCGGCTTGTGGCTGAATGGGAAGGGAGCAAGGAGGACCTGATCCGGCGGGTCGCAAAACGCCTCGGGGACCGGAAGTGACCGGGATGTACGACCTGCACACCCATACCATCCTCTCAGACGGTGAACTGCTCCCGACGGAACTTGTCAGACGCGCGGCCGTCCTCGGCTACGATACCATCGCCGTCACCGACCATGCGGATGCATCAAACCTCGCGCACCTGGTGGAGGCGGTGGGCGAGGTCCGGGATTCGGCGCAGTGTTACGACGTGGACCTGCTCGTCGGGGTGGAACTCACCCATGTCCCGCCGTCCCTGATCCCGGGGCTTGCGCGCGACGCAAAACGGCGTGGTGCTGATATCGTCGTGGTCCACGGTGAGACGGTGATGGAACCGGTCGCTCCCGGGACCAACCGCGCCGCCTGCACATGCGATTATGTGGATGTGCTCGGCCACCCCGGGCTCCTCTCGATTGAGGATGCGCTTGAAGCGGCGAAGCGCGGGATAGCGCTTGAGATAACGTCCCGTGCGGGGCATAACCGGACGAACGGCCACGTGGTCCGGGTGGCGCGGGAGGCCGGCTGCCGGCTCGTGGTCGATTCGGATACACATGCGCCGTCTGATCTAATGTCAAAAGAAGCGCGATGGGCGGTTGCGCTCGGCGCCGGGCTGACGGAGGCGGAATCGCGAGAGGTTCTCTCTCAGGATATAAAGCGGCTTCTCCATCTGTGAGATGGGGTATTTATAATTTAGCAAAACATTTTTATACTCGCGGCGTCAATATATATACGTTACTAAATATATCCAGCTAAGAGTATACCTTCGAGGTTGCAGTTTGCGGTTAGTCGGTCGTTCAGTAAGTATCTGCAGTAATCGCTTGTTAATCTTGCGATGTGGTGCTGCCCAGTTGCCCCGCCTCTATGGAGAGGTTGTAGATCGCCGACTAAAACCCGTAGGGAAGGTAGTTGACATCTTTGGGAATATATCATCTCCCTATGCCGTAGTTCTCTGCTACAATGGCTGCTCCGTGCAGGTTGGCGAAAAAATCTTTGCAAAATAGGTGGATAATCGATGGCTGAAGTTGAAAAAATAAAACAGCTGCAGATGCAGCGCGAAGCCCTGAAGAAGAGAGGGGAGCAGAAGGTCAAAGAGACGGAGAAGAAACGTCACGAAGAGAGTGTCCAGTCAGTCTGTCCCGAGTGCGGCAGCCGCCAGCTCGTCCACGACTACGAGCGTGCTGAACTCGTATGTCAGAGCTGTGGTCTTGTCCTTGATGAGGAGTTCATCGACCGCGGTCCCGAGTGGCGTGCGTTCGACCACGACCAGCGCATGAAGCGCTCCCGTGTGGGCGCACCGATGACGTTCACGATCCACGACAAGGGTCTCTCGACGATGATCGACTGGAGGAACCGCGACTCCTATGGTCGTGCTATCTCGAGCAAGAACCGCGCCCAGCTCTACCGGCTCCGGAAGTGGCAGCGGCGTATCAGGGTCTCGAACGCGACCGAGCGGAACCTGGCGTTTGCGCTCTCGGAGCTGGACCGGATGGCGTCTGCGCTCGGGCTGCCCCGGAACGTGCGTGAGACTGCAGCGGTGGTCTACCGCGACGCGGTTGACAAGAACCTGATCCGCGGCCGGAGTATCGAGGGTGTTGCGGCAGCGGCGCTCTATGCAGCGTGCCGCCAGTGCAGCGTGCCCCGGACGCTCGACGAGGTCGCAGAGGTCTCCCGGGTATCGAGAAAGGAGATCGGGCGTACCTACCGGTTCATCTCCCGTGAACTCGGGCTCAAGCTCCTGCCGACGTCGCCGATCGACTATGTACCGCGCTTCTGCTCGGGCCTGAACCTGAAGGGTGAGGTCCAGAGCCGGGCTGTCGAGATCCTCAGGCAGGCGGGCGAGCGCGAACTTACGAGCGGTAGAGGCCCAACGGGCGTTGCAGCGGCCGCCATTTACATCTCCTCGATCCTTGGCGGCGAGCGGCGCACCCAGCGTGAGGTCGCCGAGGTTGCAGGCGTGACCGAGGTCACGATCAGGAACAGATATAAGGAACTGGCAGAAAAGTTAGATATTGAGATCATACTCTGATCTCCTATCTTTGGGCTCGTAGATCAGGGGTAGATCGTTTCGTTCGCAACGAAAAGGCCGCGGGTTCAAATCCCGCCGAGTCCACTTTTGTTTTTGGGTGTAGCCCCTACAAAAAACAACCAGGAACTCATCCAGCCAAAATCACCGCGTCTATCGCGTTTTTATATGAGTATTCACGTGCTACGGTGTGCCTGCTGGCATTCTTCAGTATACCGCTCTATTTCGTTCCATCTCAGGCATTTCGTTTCTTCTACAGCGCGCGGGGTGTTGATGCATGCTCGTGCCAGCGTATGCGTGGCCGGACAGTATGGAAACCGACACCTGGTTGAGATGACAAACGGGCAATAAAGCCGCCTGTCGCCGCTCGCCGGGATGATAAAGCAGTTATTGATGAGATCATTACAGCGATTGAAATCCTGACTGAGGAGTGGATTGAATCCAATGAATAAACCAATTTATACCCCCTGAGTGCGCAGAGACACTCTTGCGATGCGTTGCCCGGACTCCCGGCCGCTTTCAACTGTACACTGGGTATACTGCCTCACTTGCGTCCTCCAGGGTTTATGCAATCCAGTTTGCGTCGTAATATTAGCCATGGCGTAAAGAGGTACTTTTAAATAACGTTTCGCCCAATCGCCCATTGGGCCTATGAGGATCAGGTATGACCCTAATGAAGAACGGTTTGCGATCATACTGAAGGAAGAGTCGGTCCTGCTGTATGATGAAGAGCACGGAGATCTTGGCTTTCGCGTATTCTATTCTGAGAAGGGAGAGATCGCTGAAATCCGGTTTAGAAATATCATTAAGTACATAGACTTGTCTCAGGGCATATTCGAGTTAATCCAGCCGGATTATCTTCCATACCGGAGATATGTGTTCCAGTACGGGGGAGACGGGAGATATTGGGGCTGCACCGATAGTTATACGCATATTCGCGATACTGATGACCGTATCAACTGGAAGACGGTTCTTTCAGTGAAACATAGAGACCAAACGCCAATGCCTTACTATGAGATAAACAAGATTCGCGAGGAGTTCTTTGACGATATGGTGGAATGGAATCAGGATAGTATGTATGATGGGTGTTTTGCAAGCGTTTATGTTGATGACATCCTGTATTTCTGGTGGCAGAGAGACGATCTGCCTGGTCTCTATTCGGCTCTGTTGAATTCCTCCCAGACAGCAACACTCAGGACTGTTTGACCTGCCTTCGTCAGGTTATGGAGAATCGCCTTGCTCTTGATCTCCTTGACCTGGTACCAGTATTTTCTTGCCTTCAGTTCCTCTCCGAACCTTCTTTTGAGGACTGAAAAGGCTGTTTCGACTTTGTTTCGTTCTCGGTACCGCTCCTGATCGAAGTCGGTGTACATCTCCTGTCGATAGATCCCCGATCGGACCCTTCCTTTCCAGGTTCGGACCGGGATCACCGAATCCGCACCGATCTCTTCCTGAATCTGGCGATGCAGTCGTTCAGCATCGTATCCTTTATCCATGACATAGCACGCGGTTTTTCTGACTCTCTGACACTGTCTGAGCAGTGGTGTCGCATGGTTGACATCGTGTACGGGGTGTTGGGAGATCTTGACGCACAGGATCACCTGCTTGTGGGTATCCACTGCGATCGAGGTCTTCAGGAAGCTCTTTCGTGTTTTTCCGGTTCGCCAGGAGTAATAGTGACTGGCGTAGGAACTGGTGAACCCGGATGCATCGATGGCGGTGATGGGTATTATCTCACCCCAGGAATAAAAGAGTGTCAGAGTCTTCTTGAGCATTCGCGTGAAGAGGAGCGAAGGAATCCGGGTCATGAACTTATGAATAGTTGAATAGTGAGGCACCTGTTCCAGCTGGAGCAAGTCTTTAATCGGGTCCAGCAGATCGATGAGTTCCACCGTGTCCCGGTAGTCAGTACCAAGGGTCTCCCGCAAGAGCAGAAGTGTCATGAGTTGATGCTGAGTATACGTTCTCCGGGAGTATTTGCAGGAATAGAGCGGTAAATGGGAGGATCGGACGACCGCAAGGATCGCTTCGGTAAGGTTGATATATCTGTTCGTTGACACTATCTCTGCTCCTTGGTGTTGGTTTGGTCATTAACACAAGGAGCAACGATTTTTATAGACTTTTCTCTTTAGGTGTGACCGAGCCTTGACAAGAGGGTTTCAACAGAGCC